>JAYVSK010000146.1:0-4493 GCA_043775395.1 Lysobacter sp.
GAACCACCAGCGCATGCCGTCGCCTTCGGGCTTGCCGGCGAGATGGCTGGCCACGCGATCAGCGCGGGCGCGGCCGACGGTTGCGGTCGCGTGCGGCAGCAGCGCGATCTGGCGCGGAGCTTCCAGCACCGAAACCGCGTACTGCGCCACGATCTCGTGCGCGCGGCTGGTTGGATGCACGCCGTCGGCGAACAGATAGGTGTTGGCCGCGTTCGGGCTGACGTAGCTGGTCGGATTGCAGGTCAGCGAGTTGGCGGTGATCTGCGGCTGACATGCGGTGCCGGTGATGTTGGCGAAACCATAGGCAGCCGGCGACGCGACGATCTCGCGGAGCAGATTGAAGGTATCGAGTGGGATCACACGCAGACCGCTGCTGGCCAGACCGGTGAACAGCGCGTTGTTGTAGCTGGTGCTCAGCGCGGTGCCGTTGGCTTGGGCGGCGGTGCCCAAGGCGCGGAACGCCGGGGTGACGCCGAGATCCGGCACGGTGGCCACGAGGATGTACTTGGCGCCGGCATTACGAAGCTGGCTGACGATGCCGATCTCCGAAGTCACTGCGCTGGCAATCGTGGTCGCTGCCGGTGCGCCGGCATTGGTGATCGCGAACAGGTCGTTGGCGCCGCCCCATACGGTGAAGAGTGCGCGGCTGTCGGCACGGCCGCCATTGGCAGCAAGGTAATTGGTCGTCTGGGTGGCCAGTGACGGGATCGGACCGAGCGCACCGGTGGTATTGATACCCACGCGGGCACCGCCAGCAGCGTAATTGGTGCCGGTCTGGCCGTTACCGTTCGGCACGGCGCCGGCGCCGTAGAAATCGGCCAGGTACTGCGACCAGACCAGACCCGGATTGGTGGTGAACTGGCCGGTGACCGGGCGGACGCTGGCCGGCAGCAGCGGGCGGAAGAAGCCGCCGTCGGTCAGGCTGTCGCCAATGAATACGGTCTGCGAATACGGGCCGCCGGCAAAGGCAGGCGCGGCCACTGCGGCAGTTGCCGTGAGCAGGGCGACCGAGAGAAAACTGCGGATGGGCCGTTTGGCCCCACGATTGAAAGACATACCCCACTCCCGAACGGTTGAAAAAGGCGGAAATTTCCGCAAAGTGCCCCAGCGACATGCGATACGGCGCCGGATGGTGGCGGCATCGTTTCACGAAGGCCTGCATGACTCAAGTGTGACAAGCCGCCCGGCGGACCCCATGCTTGGGGTTGATGCTGGGCAGGCCGCCGGCTGCAGGCGACAATCCACGCATGGATATTCGACTCAATGGCGAGCCGCTCGCCCTGCAAGCCCCCTGCACCATCACCGCGCTGTTGAGCGCACAGGGCCTGGCCGAACGCCGGGTTGCGGTGGAGGTTAACGGCGAGATCGTTCCACGTGGCCGTCATGCCGAGCACATGCTCGCCAAAGGCGACGTGGTGGAGATTGTGCATGCGCTGGGCGGCGGGTGATGCGCCCCTACAAGCCATCTGTGTAACTGATCTCTCTGTGGGAGCGACGGAAGTCGCGATGGGTTACTGAAAGACTTTCGGCCATTGATCGCGATTTCCGTCGCTCCCACGGTGGCCTGCAGACACGTTTGCCGGCCACATATCGGGGCTGAAGCGCCGCCTGCGGGCGCCGTTTGTCGCATCAATGGGCGATAATCCCGCAATGACTGCACTCCCCGCATACGACGACCCGCTCGTCATCGCCGGCAAGACCTATCGCTCGCGTCTGTTGACCGGCACCGGCAAGTTTAAGGATCTGGACGAAACCCGACGAGCCACCGAGGCTGCTGGCGCGCAGATCGTCACCGTTGCGATCCGCAGAACGAATATTGGCCAGAACCCCGGCGAACCGAATCTGCTCGATGTGCTGCCACCGAACCTCTACACCTTGCTACCCAATACCGCCGGCTGCTACACCGCCGACGATGCGGTGCGCACCTGCCGGCTGGCGCGCGAGCTGCTGGACGGCCACAACCTGACCAAGCTCGAAGTGCTGGGCGATGCGCGCACGCTGTTCCCGGACGTGGTGCAGACTCTTAAAGCGGCGGAGATACTGGTCGCCGACGGCTTCGAGGTGATGGTCTACACCAGCGACGATCCGATCCTGGCCAAGCGGCTCGAAGAAATCGGCTGCGTCGCGGTGATGCCGCTGGCTGCGCCGATCGGCTCGGGTCTGGGCATCCAGAACCGCTACAACCTGATGGAAATCATCGACAACGCCAAGGTGCCGATCCTGGTCGATGCTGGCGTCGGCACCGCCTCCGATGCTGCGATCGCGATGGAGCTGGGCTGCGACGGCGTGCTGATGAACACCGCGATCGCCGGCGCCAGAGATCCAGTGCGGATGGCGCTGGCGATGAAGCTGGCGATCGAAGCCGGCCGCCACGCGTTTCTCGCCGGGCGCATCCCGCGCAAACGCTATGCTTCGGCCTCGTCGCCGGTGGATGGGTTGATCGGATAATCGGCCGGGCAGATGCTGAAATTCAAATGGGATGTGCCCAAATCCATCGCCAATCTCCGCAAGCACGGCGTATCCTTTGAAGAGGCTGCGACGGTGTTCGGTGATTCACTCGCCATGACGTTCGCGGACCCGGATCACTCGGTCCGCGAAGCGCGCTTCGTCACCATCGGGCAGGCGCATCAGGATCTTCTACTCGTAGTGGCGCATGTCGAACGAAGTCAGACGATCCGGATCATCAGCGCACGCAGGGCGACCAGACAAGAGCGAACGATCTATGAGCAAGGGTGAAGACATGAGGGCCGACTATCGTCGCGAGGATCTCGGGACCGGAGTTCGCGGAAAATATCTGCGCCGATATTCAAAAGGCAACAACCTCGTACTGCTCGACGACCGTGTGGTGCGGGCGTTTCCAAACGCTGATGCCGTCAACGAAGCGCTGTTGGGTCTGTTGGCGCTGGCGGAAAAAGCCACGCAGGCTTCCGCCAAGCCCCGCAAGCGCAGTGTTTGAAGCATATGACCTCGGATCACGCGACAGACCAGCCCTTCACGGTCGAACCCGGCCAACGCAAGATCCGCAGCTTTGTGCTGCGCCAGGGCCGCTTCAGCCCGGCGCAGCAGCGTGCATTCGACGACCTCTGGCCGCGCTTCGGTCTGGATTATCAGGCGGCCATCCGAGATTACGACGCCATCTTCGGCCGCAGCGCGCCGCGCGTGGTCGAGATCGGCTTCGGCAACGGCGAGGCGCTGCGCTTTGCAGCCAAGCACGATCCATCGCGCGATTACATCGGTATCGAAGTGCATGCGCCGGGCGTCGGTCGGCTGCTGAATGCCTTGAGCGATGACGGCAGCGACCATGTGCGCGTGTATCGCCACGACGCGGTGGAAGTGCTGACCCACGAGATCGCCGACGGCAGCCTCGACGAGATCCGCATCTATTTCCCCGATCCCTGGCACAAGAAGCGCCACAACAAGCGCCGGCTGGTGCAGCCCGAATTCGCTGCGCTGCTGACCCGCAAACTGCGCGATAGCGGCCGTTTGCATCTGGCCACCGATTGGCAGGATTACGCCGAACAGATGTGGGATGTGCTGGACGCCACGCCGGGCCTGCGCAATCGCGCCAGCGCGCGGGGTCACGTGACGCGACCGGAATGGCGGCCGCAGACGCATTTCGAAACGCGCGGCCAGAAACTCGGCCATGGCGTGTGGGATCTGCTGTACGACAAGATGCATGACGGTCGCGCTTCCACCGAACAACCCACCGACTGATCGATGGAAAACACCCTCACCCTCACCAGCGATATGCAGCTCGTCCTCGGGCTGACGGTGCTGACGATGGTGCTGTTCCTGTTCGAACGCCTGCGCGCCGATGTGGTGGCGTTGGTGGTGTTGGTGCTGTTGGGCCTGACCGGCCTGGTCGCGCCGGAGGATCTGTTCAACGGCTTCTCGGGCAACGCGGTCATCAGTGTGATCGCAACCATGATCCTGGGGGCCGGTCTGGACCGCACCGGCGCCCTGAATCGCCTCGCTGCGTGGCTGCTGCGCCGCGCGCACGGAGTCGAACATCGGCTGCTGCTGTTCACTTCGGTCATCGCCGGCATCAACTCCTCGGTGATGCAGAACCCGTCGGTGATGGCCCTGTACCTGCCGGTGGCTTCGCGGCTGTCGTCGCGCACGGGCCTGCCGCTGTCGCGGCTGCTGTTTCCGATCGCGACCGGGATCATGATGGGCGGCGGGCTGACCATGGTCGGCAATTCGCCGCTGATCCTGCTCAACGATCTGCTGGTGTCGGCCAATGCCAATCTGCCGTCGGGGCTGACCACGCTCAAGCCGCTGCCGATGTTCGCGCCGATGCCGATCGGCTTCGCGCTGTTGGCCGCAGGTCTGGCGTATTTCCATTTCTTCGGCAGCAAGCGCCTGCACGAGAACGCGGCCGACGCCGGCGTGACCCCGGGGCGCACCGAGAGTTATTTCGCCAGCGCCTACGGCATCGACGGCGATGTCTATGAACTCACCGTCACCGCCGACAGCCCGCTGGTGGGCATGTC
>JAYVSK010000147.1:0-2916 GCA_043775395.1 Lysobacter sp.
TCGACATCTTTCTTGAGCGTGCAGGCCAACGCGCCACCGGCGGCCGAAACCATGCAGCCATTGTCTTTCTGGATGGATACTTCGGCGCCCTTGTCTTCCAGCCAGCTCTTAAGTTTCTGCGGCAGATACGCGCTGCTGCCTGCGGTGATGTCGCCCTGCGAACAGACCAGTACCGCTTTACTGCCGTGCAGATCGCCCATGCCGGAGGCGGTGAGCGCGGCATCGAGCTTGCCTTTGTAGACGTCCCAATTGTCGGCGGTGCAGTCTGAAAACACGTGAGCGAGGGAGATCTTGTCGCCCTTGGCCAGCCCTACCGCGACGCAGCCGGACAAGCCGTCGGTCATCAGGTCGGTTTTGGTGCGATCAGCGACGATCCATTCGTCCAGACCGACTTTGACTTTCTCGTTCATGCTGAAGCTCCCTGTCAATGTGTGCGTCGTGCCATGCTCACGATGGATCGTTCTTGGCAGTCGCCATCATGGTGGGGGGATGCGGTGTTGTCCAATTCAGAGTGACGACGCATAAATAACCGCCGCAGTGGAATGCGGCGGCGGGTGGTGTCTTGAACTGCAGGGAACGATGTGCGTGTGGTGGTGCGCGAAAAGCCCCGGGTGCGGCCTTTGGCATTATCCCGGCTACGCAAGTGTTGCGATTTATTTTGCTGTCGACGCCGGGGCTGGTATGACGGCGTCAACCGGCTTGGCATGCTTCACATACGCATCCAGCCACGTATCGGTTTCGGCCAGCATGTGCAGAATCGATTCACGTGCGCGGTAGCCGTGGGCTTCCTTCGGCAGCATCACCAGACGGGCGGTGCCGCCCAAGCCCTTGACGGCGGCGAACATGCGTTCGCTCTGGATCGGGAAGGTGCCTGAGTTGTTGTCTTCTTCGCCATGGATCATCAGCAGCGCGTCCTTGATCTGATCGGCATAGTTGAATGGCGACATGGTCTGATAGGTGTCGCGCGCGGCCCAGAAATTACGCTCTTCGGACTGGAAACCGAACGGCGTAAGCGTGCGGTTGTAGGCGCCGCTACGCGCAACACCGGCTTTGAACAGGCGTGTATGCGCAAGCAGATTGCCGGTCATAAATGCGCCATAGGAATGCCCGCCGATAGCGACGCGATCGCGATCGGCCACGCCGCGACGCACGACCTCGTCGATCGCGGCTTCGGCATCGGCGATGAGCTGCGGCAAGTAGGTGTCGTTGGGTTCTTTGCTGCCTTCGCCCACGATCGGCATCGACGGGTTGTCCAGCACCGCATAGCCGCGGGCGAGAAACGGATGCGGGCCCCAATAGCTGATCGCGTTGAAGCGATACGGCGAATCGGTGACCTGCGATGCCGCTTCTGCGGATTTGAACTCGGCCGGATAGGCCCACATCAGCAGCGGCAATGGCTTGTCACGGCCCGGCTGGAAGCCCGGCGGCAGATACAGCGTGCCGGTGAGTTCGACGCCGTCTTTGCGCCTGTAGCGGATCTGTTCCTTGCTCACATCCTTGAGCTGCGGCGTGGGATGCGGAAACTGCGTCAACGCGACCGGCGGCGCTTTCGACAGAAGATCGACACGATAGAAATTGACAGGGTCGGTGGGCGATTCGCGAGTGATGAGAATTTTGCCGGCGCTGTCGTCCAGCACCGCAGCCACGGACGAATACTGCGGCGCTTCGGAACGGAACAGGCGCTGCTTGCTGTTGTCGTCCAGATTCCAGCGGTCCAGAAACGGGCGATCGCCTTCGGAGGACGCGCCGTCGCCGGTCAGATAAATATGCTTTCCGTCGGGGCTGAACTGCAGGCGCGAAAACCCGCTGTTATCGCGCACCGTGACCGGGCTGCCCGGGTCGTTGTAGCGGTCTTCGCTGGAACCGTCGAACACCAGCTTCGGCGCAGTTGCGGGCGCATCGGGTGCGATCTTCCACGTGCGCACTTTACGGGTCTTCCACCAGAACTCGCTGAGCAGCGCGACATCGCCACGACCCCATTCGGCGCCGGAATAGCGAGTACCGAATTTCGCCAGCAACGTTGGCGTCTGATCGAACGGCGCCGGCTGCATCAGCACGTGGTCGCGGATGTCGACGGCTTTCGACGGGTCGCCGCCGTCCTGCGCCTCGGCCCAGACCAGCGTGGCCGGTGCATCGCTGCGCCATTCGATCTCGCGCACGCCGGTGGTAGTGGCATCGTTGCCGGTAGGCAGACCATCGAACAACGGCAGCGTAGCGACGCTGTGTTCGAGCTTGCCGGACAGATCCAGCACATCAATGCGGCGCGGAAAAAAATTCACCGGCACCTGGTACGAAAACGGGCGCTCGATGCGCTGCGCAAGCAGATGCTTGCCGTCGGGCGACGGCGCCAGGCCGACGTAAAGACCGGGCGTGCCGATATTCGCCACCTTGCCGTCTACGCCCACCAGCGCCGGCTGCACGCGCAGATAGTGTTCCAGCGTGCGCGCGTCGCCTTCATTGCGCAGCATGTCCTGATAAGTGCGCAGCTGGCGCACGCTGCCGGTGCCGCGGGTTTCCTGGGTATTGGGGCCAGCGGGAATGATCTCGGCGGCAGGCGCGCCGCCCTGCCCCACGCGCAGACTGACCAGCAGATGCCGGCTGTCGGGCATCCAGCGCGGGCCGCCGCTGACCGTATTCAAGGGCTGATCGAGCAACTTGCGCGCCCTGCGTGCGCCCACATCGACCAACCACAGCGCATAGCCGCCGGTACTGGGATCCTGCTGGTTCAGCGCGATGTATGTCTGATCCGGCGACCACGATACCGCCGCCAGCGACAGCGGCTGCGGCAGGCCGTCGATGCGGATGTCTTTGCCGGTGGCCACGTCCATCAGCCACAGCTCGCTGGTGAACGAAAAACGGCTGGGCGAATAACTGCGCGGGTTCAACCGCAGCCCGGCAAGTTTCAGCTCGGGCTGC
>JAYVSK010000148.1:0-3004 GCA_043775395.1 Lysobacter sp.
CGGCCAGCGCTTCGATCTCCGGTGGCGTATGGCTGCCGATGCAGTGGAACTGCACGTCCGGCAGATGCGCGCGGATCGACGGAAACGCTTCGCGCACGAACCAGCGCACCGCATCGACGTTCGGCGGATGGCGAAACCCGCCCACGAACACCAGATCGCGACGCTGCGCGAACGGCTGTCCGGCACCGGCGACGCGGTGCAGGTTGGACAGCAGTTCGACGCGTGCTGCCGGCGCATCGATACGCAACAGCTCGCGTTCGGTCTCACTGACTACCAGGGTCAGATCGGCTTTTGCGATGACCTCCAGCTCCAGCGAGCGGGTCCGCTCTGCGGCGCGGGAAAGCGCAGCGTTGCCCGCGACATCGGCGCCGCGGCGTTCGCGCAGGTAGTGCAGATCCACGGTATCGAAAACGAGTCGCGCCTGCGGCGCGTGCGCGCGCAGCAGCGGCAGGAACTCGCTGGCGACGTAATGCCGGCTGACCATGACCGCATGGAAACGCGGGCCATGCTCGCGCAGCCATGCAGGCGGGCGCGCCGCGAACGGCGCGTGCCAGACTTCCACGCCAAGCTGCTGCAGCTGCGCGGCATAAGGCTCGACCCGATGGCGGTCGGCAGGCAGGAACACCACGTGCGCGCCTTCTTCGATCAGCAGCCGCATCAGGTTCACCAGCCGCAGCGAGCCCGAGTCGTGATCCGGACGCGGCGTCTGCGCGTCGATCATCAGAATCTGTGGTTGCCTGCGGTGCAGCAGCGCGGGGGTCGGCACCGTGTTCGCGGGCAACTGCTGCAGCAATGCTTCGCGGCGATGTGCGGCGAACGTAACGCGATTGCGCACCTGATACGCTTTCATGCCCGCATTGATATCGGTGCCGGCGGTGCCGCCTTCGGTGTGGATCACCCGTGAGGCCGGTTGATAGAGCACGCGCTTGCCAGCGGCGCGGACCGCGAACGCCAGATCGGTATCTTCGTAATAGCCTGGCGCGTAGCGCGTATCGAAACCGCCCAATGCTGCGAACAGCGCGCGCGGGATCGCGATCGCCGCGCCGCTGGCGTAGTCGCAGTCGCGCAGATAAGCGAAACGCGGATCTTCAGCGGACTCGTATTTGCCGTAGTTCCAGCCGCTGCCGTCGGCAAAGACCACACCGCCGGCTTCCTGCAGACGGCCATCGGGATAGAGCAGCTGCGCGCCAACAAGACCGGCATCCGGATGCGCGGCGAAAGTGTCCAGCAGTGCGTCCAGCCAGCCGGGCTGCGGAATGGTGTCGTTGTTCAGCAGGATCAGATAGTCGCCGCGCGCCAGCGCCGCGCCGTCGTTGCATGCGGCGATAAAGCCGCCGTTCTGCGCGCGGCGGTGATAGCGCACGCCGCCGATCTGCGGCAGCGCTTCCACGGTCTCATCGCTGCAGCCGTCGTCGACCACGATCACTTCGTAGGCTGCAGCCGGCGGATGCGCGGCCAGCGCGCGCAGACAGGCGAGCGTATGCGCGAACTGGTTGTAAACCGGTATGACGATGCTGGCGACCGGCGCAGCGCTGGTCGTCAGCGGGTGCGGCATGGAAAACGGCGCGAAGGCGCACGGGGCAGACACATCCAGCAGATACAGCGTGCCGGCGGGCAGCGGTACAGCGCGTTTGAACTGGGCGCGGACGCGGTCGAGGGTGCTGCGCCAGCCCCGGGTGCGCAGGCTGGCCCAGCCACGCCGGACCAGGCCCATGCCGCGGTGGATCATGAACCGGGCATCGGCCATCGAAAACGACATTCTGCAGAGACTCCTTAGAGCAGGGCGAAAGCGGGGCAGGGGATACGGCGGAGCGCGGCGTGCCGGTCTCGACACCCTGCTAGACTCGCGCAGCCGTATTTTCGCATCCCTCACGACGACAGGCACCACGTCCGCCCGAATGGCCCGAAACCAAGACATCGACGACGACTCCGCAGACCGGGACGACGATTACGAGGACGAGGATGACGCGCTCGAATACGGCGGCGAAGGCCGTAGCCTGCTCCGGCGAGTGATGGGGTGGGCGGTGGTGGCGGCAGCCATCGGTCTGGGCTTCCTCATTCCCTACACGCTGTATCTGAATCACCAGGTCACCATGCGTTTCGGCCAGCTGCGCTGGCAAGTACCCACGCGCGTCTACGCACGGCCGCTGCAGGTCGCGCAGGGCATGTCGATGGACGCGCGGACCCTGAAGACCGAGCTGGACGCCGCCTCCTACCGAGACGACGGCAAAGGCGAGCGCCCCGGTACCTACGCAAGCAAGGGCGGGCGCTGGAATATCGCCAATCGCGGCTATCAGGATGTCGGCGGAACCATCGGCCCCAGCCGGATTCAGGTGACGGTCTCCGGCGGACGTGTGCAGTCGGTACGTGATGCGGTGCGTAACCGCACCGTGAAATCGGCCAAGCTCGATCCCGCGCGTATCGCCACGCTCTACGGCCAGAAGCAGGAAGAGCGCCGGCTGGTACGGATCCGCGAAGTCCCGCCGATGCTCACCGATACCCTGCAGGCGGTCGAGGATCGCGACTTCGCGCGCCATATCGGCATCGACATGAGCGGCATGGCCCGCGCGGCATTTCTGTGGGTCACGTCGCTGGGCAAAACCAAACAGGGCGCCAGCACGCTGACCCAGCAGCTTGCGCGCTCCGGTCTGCTGGGCATCGGCAAGGAGCAGACCTACAGCCGCAAGTTCAACGAAATCCTGTATGCGCTGATCATCGATGCCCGCTACGAAAAAGGCGTGATCCTGGAGGCGTATCTCAATCAGGTCGACATCGGTCAGCGCGGTTCGCAGGCGATCCACGGCTTCGCATCGGGCGCCGAGTTTTACTTCGGACGCCAGCTGGATGATTTGACGGCCGAACAGATCGCCATGCTGGTTGGCCTGGTCAAGGGGCCATCCTGGTACAACCCGCGTAAACAGCCGGCGCGCGCGCTGTTGCGGCGCAACTGGGTGCTGGCGAAAATGCTGGAAACCGGGATCATCGATCTGAAAGAACATGATCG
>JAYVSK010000149.1:0-13675 GCA_043775395.1 Lysobacter sp.
GAGCGTGTAACGCGCCCGGGTTGTCTTCGTCATGTCGTTCTCCTTGCCTGGATTGAATCACACGGCTAAGGGGGACGTTTCTTGGGGGCAAGGTCAATCCTCGATGTAATCCGAACATCTCTTTACTCCGTTCGATATCGTCCACGGCTGATGCATCGCGATGGTGGGCATCGCTTCGCTCACCCCACCCTACATGGTCCTCGTCCCATCATTTCGTTCGCGAAAGCGCATTGCCGTTGGATTGGACGGGGCCGCAGGTGAACCTTGATTCGACCAGAACTCGCAAGACGAGCTCAAGCCCGCCGTAATGGTGCGGAAATCGCGATGTCAATGCGGTACTCCGCCAGCAATGATCTCTTCGATCGAGGTACGGAATTGCGGATGCGTCGCAATGGCGGGCTTGAGCCCGCCCTACGGATCGAATCGTTCGCTCGTATCCATGCGGACGTTGCGAAGGTGCGCCGTTGCGAGGTGCGCGGCGTAGCGAGGTTCGGCGAAGTAGCCGATCAGGATGGAACGTCGGCGCGCGCCGGTTGGGTTGATGCTGCCCGCGTGCAGCAGATCGGCGTCGAACACCAGGATATCGCCTGCCGCGCCTGCGAGCTGTACTGACCGGAGCTCGTCGTTGAGGTCGAACGCTGGCTCGCCCGGCGCTGGGCGATGACTGCCGGGGACCAGACGCGTTGCGCCGTTATCGGGGCCGTAATCGTCGAAAAAGGCCAGCGCATTCACGGTATCGCCGGGCCGCTGCGCCGACAGATCGCGATGCAAGCCCTGATGGCCGCCGCCTGTCAAGGGTTCGCGGCCCTCCACCTGCGCGAGAAAAAACCGTTCGCCGATCAATGCACCCACCACGGCCAGCAGCGTTGGCAGCCTGCACACGGCCTGCACATTTGCATCGAGATCCAGCATCGAGTGGCGCCAGTCCGCACCGCGCGGTACAGGCCACTGGTCCGATGCTGCCACCCCCGCATCGAACGCATTGCGAAGATCGTCCAGCCATTCTGCCGGAATCGCCCGGTGGAGCAATGCATAGCCGTTTTGATGAAGCTGGTCGCGGTCGGTCATGGGTGCAACGGTTCCTCGAGAGCCCAGCGGTATTTCTATCCGGTTTTTGGGTAAAAAAACGTGTCGACATGGCTTGATCGACATGGATCGTGGTGGCGTATGATCTTCGATCAGAGCCATGGGCAGCCCGCGATATGGCCACCATGCAATCAGGGAGCAGCGGACGATGAGCGCATATCCGAACAAGGTGCACGACGTTGTGCTGGGCAGCGGCAAACATGTGTTTCTGCCGGAATGGCAGGGGCTTCAGCCGCCGCAGCACGGCGAGGCGCTGGAGCATGCGGCCTACAACCCCCAAACCGATGAGCGGCCGCAGTTTTACGATTCCACCGCCGAGTGGATGCGCAACGATGGCGCCAACCGCACCTTGCCCGGTGCGAACGTCGCGCTGCAGAACGACCACCTGCGGCTGTTTTATTTTCCGACCACGAAAACCTGGCATGCGTCGGACGCCCTGGATATCGATCATGCGACACCGTGGCGGCAGCATCTGACCGACAAGGGTGTGGACAACCGTGCCGATGCCGCGCGGGCCTACAACGATATCGACAACCTGCGCGTGGTGCCGTCGGTCTACAACCGCGCGCGCGACAGCGCCGATACCCTGTTGAAGACGCATGGCGTAGATTCGAAGCCATGGCAGGACTGGGTGACGACGCGGCTTGGTTACGATGCTGCCGTCGCGTCTCCGGCTTTCGATCCGGACCGCGATCTCGCCCGCCGCACCAAGACCACCACCGGGCAGCCCTGGACCGATGAACATGTGCGTTCGGATCTGAGCTTCGATAAGCGCGTGCTGGACACATGGTTCAACCATGCGCTGAAGCAGGCGCATGCGGGTGCGGTGCAGGTGCCCAATCCGGAAACGGGGAAAAACGACGAAGTGCATCTGTTCCGCTGCGCCGGGTCCAGGCAGCTCACCACCCGCGATGCGCTGGATATCGATCACGAGATTCCGTTCGAAATCGTTTCCGAAAAAATGCGCGAACTGTTCCCGAACCACGTGCTCAGCAAAGCCGACATGCTGGACGTGTACAACGACACCAGCAATCTGCGGCTGGTGACGCGCGGGGTGAACAGCTCGCACGAATACGAGCGGGGCACGGACGGGCATTGGCGCGACACGTTCGCGCCGGAGAAGCCGGGCGAGTTCGTGAAGTTCATCGAAGACGGGCCACCGCTGGACGAGAAGGCGTCGCGGCTGATCAAGGATCATTTTTCCGGCAAGGACGTGGCGCTTCCCAAAACCGCGAGCGACGCGCCGGTGAACATGATGATTCCGCGCCGGTCGGGCGATCCCGACAATCTGCAGCCGCAGCCCCTGCAGACTTTGGCTGCAGCCAACGCCGCGCTGACCCGTCCGGAAAGCCCCTATCACGGCATCTACGGCAAGGTATCGGGCATTGTCGACAATCTGGCCGAAAGCGATCCGCGCTTCTTCGCCAGCATGAAGTTTTTCCTCAACGGCAAAAATCCCGCGCCGGGCCATATCGAGAACATTGCCACATCGTTGATCGCGGCGGCCAAAGAGGGCCACATGACCCGTATCGACGCCATCGTGACCAATCCGCAGCGCACCAGCCTGTTCGCGATTCAAAGCAATGGGCAGGGCGACGTGCTGAACCGGGTGGAAGTGCCGCTGCGGGGCGCGCTGCAGTTCACGGTGGAGGAAAACACCCAGCGGGTGCTGCAGACCGACCGCCAAGCACTGCAGCACAGTGCGCCGATGACGCCATCGCTGGATATCAGCAAACACGGGCACCACCCGTAGTCTTCGCGCGTTCGATACATCGGCGATCAGCATGGGTTTTTTTTGATCTGCGTTTGTCGATGTCGATCGCGCGGCTCCGTACCGCGCAGGCATCGTCGGCGGAATCGCCTTCGCTGTTTGACCACGATGGTTGCATAGCCGATGCATGCTTGGATTTGAAGCCGCTGTGCGGCGAATACGGTTGTGCGCGCCCAGGGTTTCGCTCACGATGCGGTTCATGAATCGATATCGCCATGAAGCTTCCAATCGCGGTGTTTGCTGGCGCGCCAACAGCAGGCGCGTCGGTATCACCAGATCCGCAGCCGGCCCGCTCTTCGCCCTGCTGCTGGCGCTTGCGCCAATGGCGTTGGCGCAGCAGGACTACAGCAAGGTCGAAGTGACATCTACACCGTTGCGCAGCGGGACGCATCTGTTGACCGGCGCAGGCGGCAACATGGTCGCCAGCACCGGCGCGGATGGCACGTTTCTGGTCGACGACCAGTACGGGCCGCTGAATACGAAAATCGTCGCTGCCCTGTCTAAACTCGGACGCATGCCGCTGCGTTTCGTCATCAACACCCACTGGCATGGCGACCATACCGGTGGCAATGAAGCTTTCGGCACCAGCGGCGCGGTGATCGCCGCAACGCCCACCGCGCAGTGGGATGAAGACTGGGGCAAGGGCTTCATCAAGCCGGCGCAGTTCGTCGGCTTCGTCTACGACTCGCTGCCCGCCGGCAAACGCCCGCACGCGCATTGAGCCGGGCGTTTCCGGCATGCCCGGGCATGGGTCTTTGCCGGTCCCATAATCGTGATCTCAGGAGCATGCGATGCCGTATACGCCGATTTATCGCCAGGCCGAACCGCTCCGCAGCGATGTGGATGCGCTGGCAGGCGCCACCCTGATCGAATTCGGCGCGCCGTGGTGCC
The DNA here is from genome assembly GCA_043775395.1 of Lysobacter sp. Taxonomy (GTDB): domain Bacteria; phylum Pseudomonadota; class Gammaproteobacteria; order Xanthomonadales; family Xanthomonadaceae; genus Lysobacter_I. The sequence goes on from JAYVSK010000149.1 coordinate 3,749, forward strand.
CGCACTGCATCGGCGCGCAGCCGCTGTTGAAGGCGGCTCTGCTTGCGCGCAGCGACATGCACCATCTCAAGATCGAAGACGGTCCCGGGCGGCCGTTGGGGCGAAGTTTCCGCGTGAAACTGTGGCCCAGCATGATCGTGATGAGGGATGGCGTGGAGCTGGCGCGCGTGGTGAGACCCGCGTCACGGGAAGAGATCGCGCGGGTATTGCCGTCGTGACGATGCGGGTTTTTCGGCCGCATCTCGATTCGTAAATGTTGTGTTGGGTTCAGCGTGAGCAGCGCGCCTGATGTTCAGTTTATTCCGCGTGAAGCCCGTGATTGCGTGAATGTTTTCTCGCGCCTAGCGCGATCGTATGCGTCAGTGGTTAACCGCGCGTTGCGTTCACGTTCGCAGCGGGGTTTCGATTCATGCGTGAATTTGCATGGTGTGCCTGCGGTCGATTCGCGATGACGCGATCAACTGCTCCTTCATGCAACTCCGGAGAATCACAACATGACGCAACGTAACGATATTCGTTTGATGGGCCTGCTGGCCCTGTCCGCCGCTATCGCGGCACCGGCGGCTTTCGCCCAGGACACGGCTCCCACCACCGATCCCGCCACCGCCGCGCAGACCACTGCGGGCCAGCCTGCGAGCCCCGCGCCGCAGAGCGATACCGCCCCGGCCAAGAAAACCTGGTCCGATCTGGACATCGACAAGGACGGCAACCTCAACAAAACCGAAGCCGCGTCCATTCCGACGCTGCAGGCGGTTTTCGATCAGGCCGATGCCAATGCCGATGGTGCCCTCAGCGGCGAGGAATACAAAGCCTATCTGGCGATGAATGACCAGGCTCAGGATGCCGCGCACAAGCCCGGTAAGCCGAAAAAGTAATCGAGACGAAGACATCATCGAGACAGTCATGCCGAACAGTCGGCAGATAAATATATCGATGATGCTGGATATCGAATGATGGGGTGGACGAAGCGCGTACCGCCTGCGCGACACGGAACGTCGCGTTGAAACCTCCCGCCGCTGCGGGATCGGCCGATATACGGGCGCCAGGGAAGGCGTCCGTATATGCGCACTGGAACCTGTTCAACATCTGCTTCAACAGCAGATAGATCACGGGACAACAGAAATTTTTCGGAGCCTGGGATTTTTAAATGGGCTGTTGGATAGACGTTTCACTGCGACGTCCGGCGGCGATTCACTCAGGCATTGGCGCCAGCGAAGCCCTGCTGACGCCATGCTTCGAAGACCACCACCGCGACCGCATTGGACAGATTCAGGCTGCGGTTGTCCGGGCGCATCGGCAAGCGAAGCCGTTGATCCGCCGGCAGCGATGCCAGCACGTCGTCGGGCAGGCCGCGGGTTTCAGGGCCGAACAGGAATGCGTCGCCGGGCGCGAACGCGACCCGGTCGTAGCGCGTGGCGCTGCGCGTGCTCAGCGCGAACAGCCGTGCGGGCGCAACAACGGCGAGCGCCTCATCGAACGTATCGTGCACGCGCATCTGCGCGTACTCGTGGTAGTCCAGCCCCGCGCGACGCAGCTGTCTGTCGTCGATATCGAAACCCAGCGGCCGGATCAGGTGCAGCCGTGCGCCGGTGTTGGCGCACAGGCGGATGATGTTGCCGGTGTTCGGCGGAATTTCGGGCTGGTAAAGGATGACGTCGAACATCCGCCATTGTGCCGCGCAATGCGCTCAACGGCCCAGCTTGCAGACCGCCAGCGGCTGTTGGGCGGCGGCCTGCCAGCGCTGCGTATCCACCGGCTGCGGCGCCTGCGGGAAGTCGATCCTCGCCTTGATCTGGTCGCCACTGGCGTCGCGGATATTGGTCGGACCGATGAAACGGCGCAGCCGGCGATCGTCGGCGTCGTAGTCCACCCGGATCGCGGAGACCACCATCCCCAGCAGGTTGTCGACCCGCAGCTCGAAAGCGTGCACCCGTTGGCCGCTCTCGACGCGGGCGCCCGCGCTGCGGATCTTGAACGGCAGACTGCGCCCGAACGCCGGCACTGCGAACGCGAGCGGCTGCGCTTTGCCCGCCGTCAACTGCGGCCAGCGCTGACGGACAAATTCATCGAAACCGGCGTCGGCCACCAGCGCGGCTTTGGTCGCACGCAGCGGCGTCGGGGTGTCCTCGCCGCTCCAGATCAAGGTTGCATTGCCCTCACGGCGGAGGCCTTCGCGATAACCGCGTACATCAATCAGCTCGAAATCCGGCGCCAGCGAGGAGCTGCGGTAGTTCACGCGTTTGCGCGCAAAAGCGACACCGTTGGGGCAGCGGTACAGGACGATCCGTTCAAGCAGACGCTCGTCTTCCCCGCGGATCAGATGCGTTTCGCGGTACAGCAGGCGATCGGTGTCGGGGTCCCGGGCGTCGCCTTCCACCGTCATCAACGCGGCATATGCGGGCTGGCTGGCGGGAAGCGCCAAGGCCAGGAGAAGTGAAAATGCAGTCGTGAGCGTCCGTGTCATGCAAAGCGATACGAAGCCGCATCGCCCGCGGATGCGTTACCAGGGCACCGTCTGGCCCTGCCAATCCAGAAAGCGTCCGCTGTGGTCCATCGTGAACCCATCGATCACCTTCAGCAGACCGGCCACCGACATGCCCACCGTGATCTGCGCGCCATCGCCGCCCATGTCGGTCTGCACCCAGCCCGGATGCAGCGCAACGGCCTTGATAGCGCGATCGCGCAGAGCATGGGCGAGCAGCACGGTGGCCATGTTTTGCGCCGCTTTGCTGATGTTGTAGCTGGGCGTGCCGAAGTGGGCGGTGTTGGCGATCGACCCCAGCTGCGATGACACGTTGGCAATACTGCCGCCATCCGACAGCATCGGTGCCAGCGCTTCGCTCAGCAGCAGCGGGCCGACGGCGTTGATCCGGAAACTGTCTTCCAGATGCGCGGCCGAAAGGGCGCCGAAGCGTTCGCCGGTGTGCAGCACGCCGGCGTTGTTGATCAGCAGATCGATGCGCGCTGTGGCCGGGTCGTCGCCGCAGACCAGCGGCAGTTCGCGGATCAGTTCGGCCCGCGATCTTGCGTCGGCCACGTCCAGCGGCAGCACGTGCAGGCGGCCGGGATAGTCGCCCGCCAGGGTATTCAGTGCGTTGGCTTTGCCGGGGTGGCGGCAGGTGGCGATGACGCGGTCGCCGCGGGCCAACAGCTGACGGACAAAAGCCAGACCGATGCCGCGGTTGGCGCCGGTGACAAGACAGTGCTTCGACATGCTGATGGCTCTGGTGAGGGGGCGGCGTGCCGCCGGGAGGCGTGGTCATGACCTTTGACAGGGACTTGTGGCCTAGTGTCACGGTCGGACCGGTTCGCTAGCATGCAGGCTTGATCCGGCGCTGTCCAAGCAGGAAGTGCCTGCCGACCCCCGGACATCCCCGCAACGATTCAGGAGCTTTACGCATGCCGTCCATCGCCCGTCCGCGCCCGCGCCTGCTCAAACACGGTCTTCTGGCGCTCTCGCTGACCGCTGCGCTCGGCGGCAGCCTGTCGCTGCTGCCGCTGGATGCCCGCGCCGCTGCGCCGCGCAGCGCGGAGGTCGACATCCCGTACCAGCAGTTCACTCTGCCCAACGGCCTGCGGGTGATCGTGCATACCGACCGCAAGGCGCCGATCGTGGCCGTGAACGTCTGGTACCACGTCGGCAGCAAAGACGAGCCCAAGGGCCGTACCGGGTTTGCGCATCTGTTCGAGCATCTGATGTTCAACGGTTCGGAGCATCATCCGAGCGAATTCTTTGAGCCCTTCGAGCTGGCCGGCGCTACCGACCAGAATGGCACCACCAATTCCGACCGCACCAATTATTTCGAAAACGTGCCGACCACCGCGCTGGACATGGCGCTGTGGATGGAATCCGACCGCATGGGCCATCTGCTGGGTGCGATCGATCAGAAGACCCTGGACGAACAGCGCGGCGTGGTCCAGAACGAGAAGCGTCAGGGCGAGAACCAGCCTTACGGTCAGGTCTTCGATCTGCTGGGCAAGACCATGTATCCGGAACGCCATCCCTACCACCACAGCACCATCGGCTCGATGGCGGACCTCAACGCCGCGTCGCTGGACGACGTGAAGACCTGGTTCCGCACTTGGTATGGCCCGAACAATGCGGTGCTGGTGCTGGCCGGCGATATTGATCTGGCCACTGCCAAGGAAAAGGTCGCCCGGTATTTCGGCCATATTCCAGCCACGCCGACCATGGCCCAGCCGAAAGTCGATGTGTCGCCGCTGGCGACCGATTCGCGCTCCACGCTCAGCGACAAGGTGCCGCAGACCCGCATCTATCGCGTCTGGAACGTGGCCCAGACCGGCAGCGTCGACGCCGACCGTCTGCAGCTGCTGTCCCAGGTGCTCGGCGGTAGCCGCTCGTCGCGTTTGGACCAGCGCCTGCTGTTCAAAGACAAATCGGTCGACAACGTCAGCGCCGATCTCAGCCTGACCCAGCTCGGCTCCAACTTCTTCATCAGCGCTACTGTGAAGCAGGGCGTCGATCCCGCGAAAGTCGAAGCGGCAATCGATGAGGAACTGAAAACACTCCTGCGCAACGGCCCGACCCAAATCGAACTGGATCAAGCCCGCACCGTGCTCAAGGCCGGCTTCACCCGCGGCGTCGAGCGCATCGGCGGTTTCGGCGGCAAGGCCGACGTACTGGCCGAGTGCGCCGTGTACACCGGCAACCCCGGCTGTTTCCGCAGCAGTCTGCGTACCCTCAACAGCGCCACCATCGCCCAGGTCAAGGGCGCCGGCGTCACCTGGCTTGGCGCGGGTAAAGGCAGCCATACCCTGGTGGTGACGCCCGGCGAACGCAAACCGCTGCCCGAAGACGCAGCGGTGACGCCGGTTGCGATGAAACTGCCGGCGGTCGATCCAAAATACAAGACCACGCCCAGTAGCATCGACCGCAGCACTGGCGTACCGGTCCCAAGCCAGTTTCCGGATCTGAAGTTTCCGTCGCTGCAGCGCGCCACGCTGAAGAACGGCACCCGGCTCATTCTTGCTGAACGCACAGGCGTGCCGGTGGTGCAGATGAGCTATCTGTTCGGCGGCGGTTTCGTCGCCGATCAGGGTGCGAAGCTGGGCACCTCGGGTTTTGCGATGGGCATGCTGGACGAGGGCGCCGGCGACTACGACGCTATCGCCTTCGGCAACCGCGCCGAATCGCTGGGCGCCAACCTCAGCGCCGGCGCAAACCTGGACGGCGCCAGCGCGGGCCTGTCCGCGTTGAAGCAGAATCTCGATCCATCGGTCGCGCTGTTCGCCGACATGCTGCGCCGCCCGCGCTTCGACCAGAACGAAGTGGATCGCGTGAAAGCCAGCTGGATCGCCGGGATCGCCCAGGAAAAAGCCCGTCCCAACGGCGCGGCGATGCGGGTGCTGCCGCCGCTGCTGTACGGCGAAGGTCATCCGTACGCCATTCCCTTCAGCGGCACGGGCACCGAAGCGTCGATCGGGTCGCTGACCCGCGATGAGCTGCGCGCCTATCACGCCCGCTGGGTGCGTCCCGAAGGGGCGACGCTGCTGGTGGTCGGCGACACCACGCTCAAGCAGATCGTGCCGGTGCTGGAGACATACTTCGGCGACTGGACAGGCGAAGGCGAAGGCCGCAGCAACGCCGCGATTCCCGAAGTGGCGATTCCGCGCAAGCCGCGCGTGTATTTGATCGATCAGCCGGGCGCGGTGCAGGCCAACATTTATGTCGGCCAGCTGGTGCCCTCGACCCGCGACCCGGGTGCGGTGAAGTTCGATATCGCCAATGCGGTGCTGGGCGGCGAATTCTCTTCGCGCCTGAACATGAATCTGCGCGAGGACAAGCACTGGGCCTATGGTTCCTACAGCTCCATCACCGGCGCGCAGGGCCAGCGGCCGTGGATGGCGTTCGCGGCGGTGCAGATCGACAAGACCGCCGAATCGCTGAAGGAGCTGCAGCGCGAGATCGGCGAATACGCCAGCGGCAAGGCGCCGCCGAAGCCCGAGGAAGTGTCCAAGATCCAGTCCACCGAAATCCGCGGCCTGCCCGGCTCCTACGAAACCGCCGGCGCCGTGCTGGGCACTCTGGCCGGTATCGTCCGCTACGGCCGCCCCGACGATTACGTGTTCAAGCGCAAAGCCGAGATCGAAGGACTCACGCCGGACCAGGTCAAAGCCGCCGCGCGCAGCATCGACCCGGACGCGCTGACGTGGGTAGTGGTGGGCGATCTCAAACAGATCGAAAAGCCGGTGCGCGCGCTGAAGTTCGGCGAGGTGACGATTGTCGATGCCGATGGCAAGCCAGTCCGCAAGTGACTTGATGCGGTCGCGGTGTCGAAGCCGCGCGTATGACCGGTGAAGGTCAACGAACGGTTTAGCTTTTGGCCGCGATGCTTGGCTATATTGCGATGATGCCCGCTCTGATGGCGGGCATCGTTTTTATGGTGACATCCAGTTCAACGCAAACCGCTCAGCGTCGCCGCAGCTTCACGTCGGGCGTTTGCAGCAGATCCGCTTCGGTCTGATGCAAACTGGGATCGAAGTACATCTCACGGCCATCGCCGAGCAGATGCGCATGGCAATCCGCAGGGGGGTTATTGCAGTTGCGCACGAAGGTGCGGATCGCTTCGGGCTGCCAGCCGTTCATCCAATCGCCGTGTACGGAAAACCCGCCCGGTAACGATGCGCTGTACATGTCTGACGACAGTCGCCAATACGCGGTCTCGCCGGTCTCCTGCACCGGGAAATGCACGCTGTAGGTAATCTCCGGCAACGGCACGGGATGGCTGGCTGGGCAGCCGTTGGCAGTGTTGCCGGTCGGATAGGCCATGTGGCTTTTGTGATTGGGCGAGTCCAGATTCACCCCATCCCAGCACTGCGGAAAATAAACCATCATCACCAGATCGTTGCCTGCCGTGCAGGTGGCGGGTATCGAGTCGGTTGTCGGATAACTGACATTGCTGCACCACCAGCCCATTCCCACCGGAGTTTGTCTAGCGGACGCAGTCATGTCGCCGGCGACCATCCGCAGCCCGGGTGGCGGTACTTGCACCAACGCGGCGGGAACGCCGGCGTAGCCGGTTTTGTAATAGATCAGATTCTCGATCGGCGCCACCGGCCGCCCGGTGCGGGTATCAATCACCGAAGGCACCCAGTAGGCCGAACGGTTGAGGATGCCGCCGCGGCAGGTCGAGTTGCCCGTGGTTTCGATGCTTTTCTGGGTCGAGTTTGCGTTCGTGGAGGTATTTCCGAAGTAAGCGTGCAGATGCGAACGCCCCGGCTGGCCCGGATACACGATCGGATCGTCGAAATTCATATGCGAGAACATGCAGACCGTGCGGAACGAACCGTTACCGTCAGACTGCCCGTTTGATTCGGTCGTTGGCTTGGCTAAAACCTGCAGGGTTCCCGGGTCTCCGGCCGGGATTGCGCTGCGGTCTACCGCTGGCCCCATCGGGTTGGTTGGTGCTGGCAATGGGGTCATCAGCGCCGGGCCGTAATCGCAGTGTTTCGTGCGCCCCGGCGCGGGGTCGACCCCGTCATAGGGGCCGCAGCCCAGTCTGCTGTAAGTGCTGGCGAGAAAGATCGTTTTATAGACATAGTCGTTGTCGGCGCCAAAGCGGATCTGGTGTGCCTGATTGATGGAGCCTGGCACGTTGCAGGTGTCCCCATGGTCCCCGCAGCGGGTCCAAGGCCCTGCAGGAACTGCATCCACTGCCGGTTGACGCGTTGTCAGCGCTGCCGGTGCCGCAATGTTCCGCGAAGTGCCGCCACGATCTATCAGCAGCAGCGGTGCTTTGCCCGATTCGCGGCTGTGGAAACTCAGATAGCGTTCGTTCGCGACCGGTGCCTGCAGCATGAACGACGCCTGCCGGTCGCCGCGCAGTTCGGCGCGGACATAGTCGGTGACGTCGACAACAACCTGGCCCACGCGCGCCACCTTGAATGCGGCCAGGCGTTGGCCATGCGCAGGTCTGCGGTTGCCGCGGATCGCGGTTTCGGTCCAGTGATCGGAAGCGGCATCGACTTCAACGGTCCCGGCGCCGTCCAGACTGCGCACCGACAGCACCAGCACCGCCTTGCCGATCGGAGCTTGCACCTGGCCGAGATCGAACTTGAGATAGGACCAGCGGTCGTAGGCGGCATGTTGGCTGTTCTTCACCACCAATGACGGGCTGCGGCCTGCGTTCTGTGCGGCATATGCACCACCACGCGAGGAGGCATCCGCGATGGGGACAAGGTCCTGTGCGCAGACGACTCCCGATGCTGACATCACGAGCGCGAGGGTGGAGACTTTGGCGATGGACCAGCCGAATATTCGGTGACGGATCGTCGCGACGTAACCGATGATCGTAGTCTGTGGATCGAATGATGAGCGCATGGTGTGTTGTTCCTGCATGAATCGAAAAAGACGCAGCAAATTCCGCTGATGGTGGCCTGATTCCATCGAAGCTGTCGACCAGTTCCGACCCGACCTTACACTAGTTGGGTGTTCACAACGCTAAACCGAATTCATGTCACATTTCATCGTTCCCGCGTGTTGTCCATAGCTGGTCTTCACTGTCAGATCGACGCGTCCGCACCTCCCACAACGGAGTTTTCCATGCGTCTGCAGGTGTTCTTATTGATCTCCATGGCATTGGTTGCCGGCTGCACCTGGGTGCACATGGCCCCCGGTGCTTCATCGGTCAAGGTGGTCGAACAGCCGCCATCCGGCTGCGACAAGCGCGGCGAGATTGAAGTGTCGGTCAAGGACAGCGTGGTCTTCTACGAACGCAACCACCTGAAGATTCGCGAGGAACTGGAGACGCTGGCGCGCAACGAGGCGCCGGGCCTCGGAGCTGATACGGTACAGCCCGCCGCGCCGCCGGAATCCGGCGCTCAGCGGTTCATCGCCTGGCGCTGCGCGAAGTGATTTTTCGACAGGGGCAGGCGCCGCGCTGCTGAAGCAGAGCGGCGCAGTTTGATCGGGTCAGCGGGCCATGCTTTCCTGCCGCAGCGTGGTCTGGCCCATGTGCACAGTGCCGTCCTCGCCCGGCACGCGGACCTGCAGCCCGAAGCACGAGGCTTCCAGCTTGTTCCACTCGCTCAGCTCGCCGGTGTGCGCCCATTTGCGGGTGATGCGCAGGCTGTAGCAGCCAGCGGCGTCGGTATCGGCAGGCTCCCAGTCCACTTCCTGACTGCCCAGGATATTCATCTCGAACACCGTTCCCAGCGGCGAGGACACCCGGAAATGCTCGGCGGCCAGCCCGTTGACCGGGGCACCAGTGTCGGCGTACGACACCGAAGCGAACAACACCAGCACATAGCTGTCGTCATGGACGGATTTGGATTCCTGCGATACCGCGTCAACGATGAGTCGTGCCATCCGGCGTTTCTCCATGGGGGATGGGTCAGTGTGGCGTCACTTCGCGCTGCTGCCATGGGCCGAACGGCACACTGCAGGGGCTTCGACGGTTTTTTTCGGGCGTGCGAGCACGATTGAGTGACCTGCTTAGGGTGAAATGCACGCTGGGCGGGGGGTGTCGTATGCGCTGGGACGCCGAAGCCGGTACCCTACGCGGTTCCTGTCTGTTTTACGGCTGAACCTCTCATGCTGTTTCAACACGTCGCGATCGCCGGTCTGGCGCACATCGATGCACCGCGCCAACTGACCTCCGCTGAGATCAACGCCCGGCTCAAGCCCACCCTCGACCGTCTTGGTATCAAGTCCAACATGCTCGAAGACATCGCCGGCATCCGTTCGCGCCGGCTGTGGGACGACGGCGTGGAAGCCTCCGACGCCGCTACTCTGGCCGGCGTGAAGGCCTTGGCCGATGCAGGCATCGACCCGTCGCGGATCGGCCTGCTGGTCAGCACCTCGGTCAGCCGCGACTATCTGGAACCGTCCACCGCCAGCATCGTCAGCGGCAACCTCGGCCTGTCCGACTTGTGCCAGAACTTCGACGTGGCCAACGCCTGCCTTGC
>JAYVSK010000150.1:0-9696 GCA_043775395.1 Lysobacter sp.
GCGATGGCAGGGCAGCACGATCGGCAGGGGATTGCGTCCGTTCGCCGCGCCTACGGCGCGCATCGCATCGGGTTTACCGATCGCGCGCGCCAGATCGCGATAACGCCACGTAGCGCCGTATGGAATCGTCGCCAGCATTCGCCACACCGCCATCTGGAATGCTGTGCCCTGCGGCCGCATCGGCAGATCGAAATCGCGGCGTTGGCCTGCGAAATATTCCAGCAGCTGTTCGCGCGTCGTCAGCAACACATCCAACGCGCTTCCGTGCGCATCTGGCGTCCAAGCGGCCCGATCCACTGGATGCCGGTTGCTTGGGAATTCGATATGCCGCAGCCCCTCGGCATCGGCAGCGATGGTGAGCGTCCCGATCGGCGTATCGAAGCGCTCGTAGAAGATCATTCCGGACTTCATGCCGCGTTCGCTTGTGTCTGCGATGCGGGCAGATGCCACAGATGCATTACTGCATATGCGCGCCATGGGCGCCATGTTTGTGAACGTACTTCGGTTGCGCGCTCGCTCAGCCGCGCGACGCCGGCATCTGGGCCCAGCCGCTGCTGCAACACCAGATCGCCGGCCGGAAACGCATCCGGTAGCCCCAGCGCGCGCATCGCGATGTACTGCGCGGTCCATGCGCCGATGCCGGGCAGCGCCACCGCGCGTTCGACAAAATCCTCCAGTCGCTGTCCGCCCTCGAACGACAATCGTCCGTCCGCCACCGCCGCCGACAGCGCGCGCAGCGTCGCAGCCCTTTTTTTCGGCAATCCGATGGTTTCCAGCGGCGCATCGCGCAGCCGTTGTGGCGAGGGAAACGCGCGACCCAAACCGATCTGCGTTGCTGCCGCGTCCGTGCGCAGTTCGCCCCAGCCGTCGACCAGTCGCCGCGCCAGCGTAGTCGCGCCGGCCACGCTGATCTGCTGCCCCAGCACTGCACGCACCGCCAGCTCGAAGCCGTGCCACGCGCACGGCACACGCAGCCCCGGATGCAGTTCAATCGCGCGTTTCAACAGCGGATCCGCATCGAACACCGCGTGCACCGCACGCAGATCTGCGTCCAGATCGAACATCCGCCGCACCCGGCGCACGATGTCGGGAATCGCGCGCGGATCCGCGCCGCCGATCTCCAGCAGCAGCTCCGGACGCTCCGCGGCCGTGCGCACCCGGATCCAGCTCGAAGCATCGACGTTGCCGATAATGCGTTCGTAGCTGTCCGCGTTGACGCGTTCGATGCCGGGGATTGCGCGCTTCGCCAAGAACGTCAACAGCAGCCGAAAATCCAGCGGCGGACGATAGCCAAGGCGCAGTGTGATCGTACCGCTGGGCGCTTTCGCAGCGGATGCATGGCGACGGATCGCACTGGGCGGCATGCCGCAGCCGGCCTTGAACGCGGTGTTGAAGCGCCGCAGGCTGTTGAAGCCCGCCGCCAATGCGACATCCGTCACCGGCAATGCGGTTTCGGTCAACAATTGCTTCGCCAGCAATAAACGACGCGTCGCATGCACGGTGTGCGGGGTTGCGCCGACGTGGGCGACAAACACCCGCTGTAGCTGTCGCGCGCTCAGCTGCACCCGTTTCGCCAGCGCCGTCATCGAGTCCTCCTGAAGTGCGCCCTCGGCGATCAGCGCCAGCGCGCGTCGTACCGTTTCTTCGCGCACATGGGCATACGCCTCGGGCGACAGCTCCGGCCGGCAGCGCAGGCATGGGCGATAACCGGCGGCGGTCGCCGCTGCGGCGTTCGCATAAAAGCAGATGTTCTCCCGTTTCGGCGGCGGCGCCGGACACACCGGCCGGCAATAAATGCCGGTGCTGCGCACCGCGATAAAGAACAGCCCATCGAAGCGCACATCTTTCGCCGCCATCGCGCGGAAGCAGATCTCGCGGCTCGGCAGCATCGGAGAAGCGGGCAGGGCATTGGTCATGGCGGGATCGTACCGCCTTGCACGGGGGCTGACTCGCCGTTTTCGGACATGGATCTCGGGGTCTTCGGCTCCCCTCAGTCGTGCGCTACGGGCGCTCTTCCCTCTTCCGCATGCGGAAGAGGGTGCCCGACAGGGCGGGTGAGGGGACACTGCCCGGCGTAAAATCCCCCATCGCATCAGGAGCGTCCCCATGCCGCCGTCGAATACCTCATCGACCACCCACCGCCACGACAGCAGCCGCGTCATCCGCGCCCCACGTGGCGACCAGCTCACCTGCAAATCATGGCTGACCGAAGCCGCCTACCGGATGCTGCAGAACAATCTGGATGCAGAAGTGGCCGAGCGGCCCGAAGACCTGGTCGTCTACGGCGGCATCGGCCGCGCCGCGCGCGACTGGGACTGCTACGACGCCATCCTTGAAGCGCTGCGCAATCTGGAAGACAACGAAACCCTGCTGATCCAGTCTGGCAAACCGGTCGGCGTCTTTCCCACCCATCCCGACGCGCCGCGCGTGCTGATCGCCAATTCCAATCTGGTGCCGCACTGGGCCACTTGGGATCAATTCCACGCGCTCGATCGAAAAGGCCTGATGATGTACGGCCAGATGACCGCCGGCAGCTGGATCTACATCGGCAGTCAGGGCATTGTGCAGGGCACTTACGAAACTTTCGTCGAAATGGGCCGTCAACACTACGGCGGCAACCTCACCGGGCGTTGGATCCTCACCGCGGGCCTTGGCGGCATGGGCGGCGCGCAGCCGCTGGCCGCATCGCTGGCCGGCGCGTGTTCACTCAATATCGAATGCCAGCAGTCGCACATCGACATGCGCCTGCGCACGCGCTATGTCGATGAACAGGCGGCCGACCTCGACGACGCGCTTGCCCGCATCCAAAAATACTGTGTCGCCGGCGAAGCAAAATCCATCGCATTACTCGGCAACGCCGCCGATATTCTTCCCGAACTCGTGCGCCGCGACGTACGTCCCGATGCAGTAACCGATCAGACATCAGCACACGATCCGCTGCACGGCTATCTGCCCGCCGGCTGGACGCTGGAACAGTGGTTCGACAAACAGCTCACTGCACCCGATGAAGTGGTGAACGCCGCCAAACATTCGATGCGCATCCACGTTGAAGCGATGCTGCATTTCGAGCGCATGGGCATCCCTACTTTCGACTACGGCAACAACATCCGCCAGATGGCCCTGGAAGTCGGCTGCAACGATGCCTTCGAATTCCCCGGTTTCGTACCCGCTTACGTGCGGCCGCTGTTTTGTCGCGGCATCGGCCCGTTCCGCTGGGTCGCACTCAGCGGCGACCCGGACGACATCGCCAAAACCGACGCGAAGGTGAAGGAACTCATACCCGACGACACACACCTGCACCGCTGGCTCGACATGGCCCGCGAACGCATCGCCTTCCAAGGCCTGCCCGCACGCATCTGCTGGGTCGGCTTGGGTGTGCGCGACAAACTCGGACTCGCATTTAACGAGATGGTCCGCAACGGCGAACTCAAAGCACCGATCGTGATCGGCCGCGATCATCTGGATTCAGGCAGCGTCGCCTCGCCGAATCGCGAGACGGAATCGATGCTGGACGGCAGCGACGCCGTCAGCGACTGGCCGCTGCTTAATGCGATGTTGAATGTCGCCGGCGGCGCGACCTGGGTATCGCTGCACCATGGCGGCGGTGTCGGCATGGGGTTCTCGCAGCACAGCGGCGTGGTGATCGTCTGCGATGGGTCGGTTGAAGCCGACAAGCGGATTGCGCGAGTGCTGTGGAATGACCCAGGCACCGGCGTGATGCGGCATGCGGATGCGGGGTATGAAACGGCCAAGGCTTGTGCGCGGGAGATGGGGCTTAAGTTGCCGATGAGGTGAGGGGTGTGATGTTGTAGGCTGGGTCGTTGATCCAGTCATAAGTATGGAGAATGTGACGATGCTGGGTTTATAGTCCAGCCTACGAGCTCAGCTAACGCCCAAGCCTGCGTGCTACCCAGAGGATTTACGCGGATGATTACTCAGATTTTAGCGAAAAATTTTAAGTCATGGGTTGACACTGGATCTGTTCGTCTAGCGCCAATTACTGGTCTTTTTGGCAGCAATAGTTCTGGTAAGACCAGTCTCATTCAGTTGTTGCTAATGTTAAAGCAGACCGCTGATTCTCCCGATAGAAGTCAAGTATTGAATCTTGGTGATGACCGTAATCTTGTTGAGCTGGGGACGTTTCAAGAGCTCGTTTGTGCACATGACTTGGAGAGGTCAATTGCCATCAGCCTTGAATGGAAATTGCCAGAAAACTTGACTGTTGTAGATCCAAAACAAAAGGGCGCAACACTGTTCGATGGGAATTCTATGGGTTTTTCCACGCAGGTAGGTTGGACTAACGGTGCTAGTAAAGATATTGGGCGTCTTTCAGTAAAAGAGATGAAGTATCGGTTTGCAGGTGCCGAATTCGGCATGATGAAGCATGTTGGTGGTAAGCCGAATGATTACGATCTAGTTGATACACATTCGACCTTCAATTTCACCCGAGTCCAAGGCAGGCCATGGAAGCTGCCTCCTCCTTCAAAATTTTACGGTTTTCCCGACCAAGTACGCGCTTATTACCAGAATGCCGGTTTTCTTTCAGATTTGGAGCTGCAGTTTGAGCAGCTATTCTCGAGAATTTTTTATTTGGGCCCATTGCGTGAATATCCTAAGCGCCAGTACCAATGGGCTGGTGCGCAGCCCGCAGACATGGGGCGTCGCGGGGAGCGTGTTGTCGAGGCGTTGCTTGCGTCGCGCGAGTCTGGTGCCGTTTTCTCAAGGGGTCAAGGTAGAAAACGGCAAACTTTGGAAGAACGAGTTGCTTGGTGGTTGAAAGAACTGGGTCTTATCTCAAGCTTTGAAGTTCGCCCTATTACCGAGGGCGGAAAGTTGTTTCAGGTATGGGTGCGGAGACAGCCTAGAGCACCAGAAGTGCTAATTACTGATGTGGGTTTCGGTGTTTCTCAGATATTGCCAGTTATTACACTTTGCTATTACGCACCAGAGGGATCAACAATCATATTAGAACAGCCAGAGATTCATCTGCACCCTCGAGTTCAGGCAGGGCTGGCTGATGTATTCGTTGAAGTTGTTAAGCAGCGTAAAGTTCAAATTATCCTTGAAAGCCACAGTGAACACTTGCTTCGCCGTTTGCAAGTGCGCATCGCTCAAGAAGAAATAAGTAAAAATGATACAGCGCTATATTTCTGTTCTACGGACAACGGTGAGTCCGAGCTTTTAGAGCTAAATTTAGACATTTTTGGCAACATCTTGAATTGGCCAAAAGACTTTTTTGGGGACGAGATGGCGGAAATCGCTGATATGCAAAGAGCAATAATAGAACGAAAACATCGGGGCGAAGCATGAGTGTGGTGATCGATACTAATGTAGCTTTGGTTGCGAACGGAAAGCATGATGCGGCTTCAGATGGTTGTATCAATATGTGTATAGATGCATTGCTGGAGGCAAGAAATAACATTGTTTTGATTGATGATGATTTTTTAATTCTGAAAGAATATAAGCAGAATCTTTCATTTTCAGGACAGCCAGGAATAGGGGACGCTTTCTTTAAGTGGCTGTGGTCCAATCAAGCAAATATAGTTTGCTGCAAGCAGATCACCATCACGCCAGTTGACTGTACAGACCGCGTGTTTGAAGAGTTTCCTCAAGACCCAGATTTGAACGGGTTTGATCCCAGTGATCGTAAATTTGTTGCTGTAGCAATTGCTAGTGGAGAATTCCCATACATTTTGAATGCAGCCGATACGGACTGGTGGAATTTTCGCGAACCATTGGCGCGTCACGGCGTGCGAGTACAGTTTCTGTGCCAGAACTTGATGGCTCGTGAAAGAAATGGGTAACGCGTAAAGTGGGGTGATGCATGCTTTCGTAGGGCGGTGGTGAGCGCAGCGAACCTCGCCTGCCGCCATCGGCAGAAACACAGATGGTTGTCGACGAGCCGCATCTTCGATCCAATGTGCGACGCGACAGATGCTCTCGGATGGTGGGGGTCGCTGCGCTCACCGCCACCCTACGTTCGCATCCGTTGTGTTGTTTTTGTCGTATAAGCGGTTTATCTATATGCATTCAGGATGTCTCATGCGGCTCAAACTCTTCGCAATCGCCCTACCGGTTTTCTTCGCCATCGATATGTTGTGGCTGGGCGTATTGGCGCAGGATCTGTATCAGGATCAGATCGGCGGGCTGATGAAGGCCGACCCGAACTGGTGGGCGGCGATTCTGTTCTATCTGATCTTCATCGCCGGGATGGTGCTCTTTGCGATCGCCCCTGCGCGTGAGAAAGGGTCGCTGCGCCACGCGCTGCTTGCGGGCGCAGCGTTCGGTTTTGTTACGTATGCCACCTTCGATCTGACCGCTTTGGCGCTTCTGAAAGATTGGCCGCTGTTCATCACCGTGGTCGATCTGGCCTGGGGTACGGTGTTGTCTGCATCGGTGTCGACGATTACGTTTGCAATCGCCAAAAAACTCAGGGTTTGATTCGATGAATACTGCCGGTCTGGTTCAAGTATGGCTGCCGCTGTCGGTGATGCTGCTATTGGCCATCGCTACATGGGCGCTAAGCATCAAGCTTCGCGATGTGAGCATCGTCGACAGCCTGTGGTCAATCTTCTTCATCGTCTTCACCGTGTTGTTTGCATGGCGGACGGGTAGCGATTCGATAGCGGCGTTCGTGCTGATCGGATTGATCCTGCTGTGGGGCCTACGATTGTCGGGCTACATTACAGTCCGCAATCACGGGAAAGGCGAGGACCGGCGCTATCAGGCGATCCGCGCGCGCAATCAGCCGAATTTCGAGTTCAAAAGTCTGTATCTGATTTTTATTCTGCAGATGGTGCTGGCAACGGTGATCGTGATGCCGGTGGTGCCAATCTTGAACGGTGCGCAGGACGCGAACCTGTTGACGTATGTGGGTTTCGCGCTGGCAGCGTTCGGCGCATTGTTCGAGACCATCGCCGATGCGCAGATGGCGCGTTACAAGGCGACGCGCAGCGCTGAAGATACAGTGATGAATCGGGGGCTTTGGCGTTACAGCCGGCATCCCAATTATTTCGGCGAAGCCACGTTCTGGTGCGGCGTCTGGATCGCATCCGCAAGCATGGGCGGCGCGTGGACGCTGTTCTCGCCCCTGCTGATGACTTGGCTGTTGACGCGTGTCTCCGGCGTGCCGTTGCTGGAAGCGGATCTGCAGCAGCGCAGCCCGGCATATCGCGACTATTTACTGACCACGCCGCGATTTTTACCCGGTCGCCCCAAACGCTGAAGCGGTCGTTGTCATGGCCTAACGACGGTCGCCCGGCTTGGGTCCGACATGCCCTGCAATATCGCTAGATAGGTGTCGCCTGCGGCAGCAAGTCCCGCGCGTTCTTCGATCGTTACTGAGCGGCCCACGGCATGGAGGAAACGATGCCAGCAAACCGCAACCGCCTCCGAAAATCCTTTTGCCCCCAGCGTTTTGACGGCGGCGACGGCATGATCCGGCGCAAAAAACAGGATGGGTTCTGGTCCGGGCATGGCTCTGGTCTGCCCGTGACCCAGCGAGGAGACATGCGTCGCCCCCACCAGACAGCTGTAAGCCAGGGCGTCGCCCAAGTGCGCGTGGATCGCGTGCAGCAGCGCACCGTTACCCGCGAAGTCGACGCACACCATCCGCGTCTGCGGCAGCGATGCGATCCGGTCGTAGGCGATGACGCGATCGTAAAGCCCGGTGCTTTCCACAAAAGCGACATGTTTGTCCGAGGTCAGGCCGATGCGCATGATCGTGGGCGAGAGATCTTTGGCAACGCTGGCCAGGCTCGTCGACGTTTTCGACGAAGCGCTGGTGATCAACATCGTCTGAGCGTCGTACCAGGATTGGCGGCGAAACATCGCTTCGATCAGGAATCCGGTTTTGAACAACGGGCCGAACACCATGCGTTGGGCCTCATGCGCCGGATGATGCTCCGGATCATGGGCGAGCCGGCTGTAGTGGTTGTAGATCGGGCTCATCGCCTGGCGGTGGGCGGACAGATCGGCAAAACCGCTGGCACTGACGCTGCCGGGCAAGACATCAAGATGCGTGCCCATCGGCAGAAAACCGTAAATGCGCTCGCCGACAGCGACATCGTCATGATTGGAACCTTCGACCACAGCATGGCCCCAGGTCGGCACAATGCCCATATCGCCGGCCGCAGGAAAAAATTTCCAATAGCCGAACCGATCGCCCAGCACCGCATAGGTGATGTTGTTCGCGGTCACTGAAAAGCTTTCCACTTTCAGACGTACGGCGCCGTCGGCCAGCTGCGGCATGTCGCTTTGATCGGGCTGCGTTTGCGCCAGATGCTGTCTGTTGATCAAAATGCGTGCCATCGAAAACCTCATGTCCATCATGGCCATCGACCCTAACAGTGGACTGCGGAAACAACAATATGGCCGACTTGCCGGTTGATTCAGGCGTTCGACGCGCGCGCAGCGGTTCCCTGTACGGTGGCCGACTCCGGGGCGGTCATGCACAACCTACGACTGTTCGTCAAAGAGCATGACGCGTGGAAATTACCCGGCTGGGCGAATGCACCCGCGTAATGGCTGGCACGATTGATCGGCCAGTCGATCAAGCCGACTGCCATCGAAATGACATGATTGGGTGACACACTTCTGCGTTGGTTTTGCGACGATGCGTGCGATCTTGGGCATCGTGCTGAATCGGCTCATTCCGTAAGAGGAAACATCAATGCGTCATTTTCTGCGCTCCTTCGGTCTGGCCATCGCGCTTTGTTTTTCGGGCGCGGTCTTTGCGCAGTCCGCCTATGTCGATATCGAAAAGCGGCTGACGGCGGAGCAGCTTCGCGCCACTGGCCTGGATACCCTGACGGACGAACAGTTGCTGCGGTTGAACGCTCTGCTGCGCGACAGCGATGCCAAGTGTGTTGACGATGTCAAAGCGCAGACGAAAGCCGAAGTCCGCGCCGAAGCCCTACACGATCAGCCAGCCTCCGTGGATTCGCGGACGGATCGCGATTTCATCGGACTGAACGATGCGCCGATCCGCAGCCGTGCGAAAGGCGAGGTCAGCGGTTGGGCGCCAGGCGACGTATTCCAGCTGGAGAACGGCCAGCAGTGGAAAGTGCTGAAAGGCAAGATGACCTTGTCGAAAGCGCTGCAGTCGCCGGAGGTGGTGATTGTGCCGGGCATCGCGGGGCGCTGGTTTCTGCAGGTGGGCGAAGACATGCCCAAAGCGCGCGTCTATCGCATCGATTGAAGCGTTCGGACGCTTTCGGCGCTAGGCATCTTTGCGCCGATCTTCGTACCACAGCTTGAGGTCTTTGCGCGAACGCAGCACTTTTCTGCCGAACACGGCGATGCGCAGCAGCAGGCCGAAGTGGTCCGCAAGTTTGAATGTGCGCAACTTGCGGTCAGAGGTTGCAACGGTTTCGCGCAGGATCACGAATCGACCTTGCCGCGAGAGTGCGCGGCTGATGGCGATATCTTCGGCGGCGAAATAGGTTTCGTCGAATCCGCCGGACGTATCGAAAGCGGCACGGGTGCAGAAGATGAAGCATCCGGGTGCAATTTTGCATTGGCGCAGCAGCCATCCAAACGTGCTGGCGGCCCAGCGTTCGTGCCAGACGGGCATGCCGCTCAGCTGCACGGTGGCGCCGCCGCCGACGGCGCCACGCTTAAGCGCATTCAACGCAGCGCCCAGTACGACGGCATCAATCAGCGTGTCGGCATCAATGAAGATCAGGATGCTGCCCT
>JAYVSK010000151.1:0-7402 GCA_043775395.1 Lysobacter sp.
TCAACGTATAGCAGACCGGTCACCACCTCGCCACGAGCGTGATGCTGCTGGATGAAGTTCATCGAGGCGATACGGTCGCGGGGGTCGTAGTCCGCTTCCAGCTTGCGCAAACGCAGCACCGAGCCATCGTGCTGCTCGACAGTCATCGTGTTGCCCGGATCGTAATCGACGGCTATTTCGCTACGCGGCAGCATCACATCGAGTTGATTCACCGCGTCGTTGTGTTCGCGCACATAATCGTAGCTCTTGGTGCTGCCGGCGTGGTTGTTGAAAGCCACGCACGGGCTGATCACGTCGATGAATGCGGTGCCGCGATGCGACAGCGCGCCCTTGATCAGCGGCACCAGCTGTCGCTTGTCGCCCGAGAAGCTGCGGCCAACGTAGCTTGCGCCCAACTGCAGCGCCATCGTCACCAGGTCGAGCGGGCTGTCGGTGTTGGCAACACCTTTTTTGGATACTGAACCCTGATCCGCCGTCGCCGAAAACTGGCCCTTGGTCAAGCCATAGACGCCATTGTTTTCGACGATATACACCATGTTCACGCCGCGCCGGATCGCATGCACGAACTGGCCGATACCGATCGATGCCGAGTCGCCGTCGCCGGACACGCCCAGATAGATCAGATCGCGGTTGGCGAGGTTGGCGCCGGTGAGCACCGACGGCATGCGGCCGTGTACGGTGTTGAAGCCGTGCGACTGGCCCAGAAAATAGTCCGGCGTTTTGCTGCTGCAGCCGATGCCCGACAGTTTGGCAACGCGGTGCGGTTCGATGTCCAGTTCCCAGCAGGCCTGGATGATCGCCGCCGAGATCGAATCGTGCCCGCAGCCAGCGCACAGCGTGCTGGTCTTGCCCTCGTAATCGCGGCGGGTGAAGCCGATTGCATTGGGCGCCAGCGATGGGTGGTGCAGCTTGGGTTTGGTGAGATAGGTCATCTGAACGCCTCCGTGTATCACTATCGTTATCGTTTCCAGGGATTGCTTCTAGCCCCTCTGCCGCCTGCGGAAGAGGGTTGGGGTATAGGAAACTGCCTGCTGTAAACACACCCTCATCCGCCCTTTGGGCACCTTGCTCCCGCAAGCGGGAGAAAGGAAACGCTAAACAACTTTGTCGCGCTGTTCGGCCGGACGGATGCGATTGGTGATCGCATCGGCGATGAAGCGCGCGGTGATCGGCGTGCCGTCGTAATGCAGCACCGCGATCAACCGCGCCGGGTCGATCCCGAATTCGTTGACGATCAGGCTGCGCAGCTGAGCGTCGCGATTCTGTTCGATCACGAACACCGCTTCGTGCGCATCGATGAACGCGCGCACCGATTCGGGAAACGGGAAAGCGCGCAGGCGCAGCGTATCCAGCGGAATATCCTGCGCCTGCAGACGCACGATGGCTTCCTGCATGGACGGGCTGGTCGAGCCGAAATAAATGGCGCCGAATCTCGACGGCACATCGGTCTGGATTACCACCGGCTGCGGAACCAAATGTTTCGCGGTCTCGAATTTCTGCAGGAGCCGCTGCATGTTGTAGACATAATCCGCGCCGCGCTCGGAATACTGTGCCTGCGGGTTGCGCGAGGTGCCTCGGGTGAAATACGCGCCCTTGTCCGGATGGGTGCCCGGATAGGTGCGATACGGAATGCCGTCGCCGTCGATGTCCTTGTAGCGCGCGAACTCCTTGCCGGCCTGCAATTCGTCGTGGGTCAACACTTTGCCGCGATCGTAGCTGCGCGCGTCGTCCCACACCAACGGGGCGCACAGCCGCTGGTTCATGCCGATGTCCAGATCCGTCATTACGAAAACAGGCGTCTGCAGCCGGTCGGCGAGATCCAGCGCCGCTGCGGAAAACATGAAGCATTCGTGCGGATCTTCCGGAAACAGCAGCACATGCTTGGTATCGCCGTGCGATGCGTACGCGGCGGCGAGGATGTCCGACTGCTGCGTGCGCGTCGGCATGCCGGTCGACGGGCCGCCGCGCTGCACGTCGATGATGGTGATCGGAATCTCCGCGAAATACGCCAGCCCGATGAATTCATTCATCAGCGATACGCCGGGCCCGGACGTGGTGGTGAAGGCGCGCGCGCCGTTCCAGCCGGCGCCGACCACCATGCCGATCGACGCGATCTCGTCCTCGGCCTGGATCATCGCGTAACGCGCCTGCCCTGCGCTGTCGGTGCGGTAGCTCTGGCAGTATTTCTGGAACGCTTCGGCGAGCGACGACGACGGGGTGATCGGATACCACGCGCACACGGTCGCACCGCCGTAAACGCAGCCAAGCGCGGCGGCGGCATTACCTTCGACGAAAATCCTGTCGCCTACCGCATCGGCCTTTTGCACGCGCAGACCGATCGGGCAAGGCAGATGCTGCAGCACCCAGTCGCGCCCGAGATGCAGCGCCTCGAGATTGGGCTTCAGCAGTTTTTCCTTGCCCTTGTACTGCTCGGCGATCAGGGTCTCGATCGCCGGCACGTCGATGTCGAGCAGTGCGCTGAGCGCGCCGACGTACATGATGTTCTTGAACAGCTGACGCTGGCGCGGATCGCTGTAGATGGTGTTGCAGATTTCAGTCAGCGGCACGCCAAGGATATGGATATCGTCGCGGAACTTCGACTTCGGCATCGGCTTGCTGTTGTCGTAGAACAGATAACCGCCGGGCTCGATCTCCTTGATATCGTCGTCCCAGGTCTGCGGATTCATCGCCACCATCAGATCGACGCCGCCGCGACGGCCCAGCCAACCGCGCTCGGTCACGCGCACTTCGTACCAGGTCGGCAGGCCCTGGATGTTCGAGGGAAAGATATTGCGCGGACTCACCGGCACGCCCATGCGTAGGATGGCTTTGGCGAAGAGTTCGTTGGCCGATGCGGAGCCGGAACCGTTGACGTTGGCGAATTTGACCACGAAATCGTTGATCGCCTGCAGCTGCGCCTGCTGCGGCAATGTCGGGTGTGCAGGCGTCATGCAGCCTCCTGTTTTTTGGCGCTGCGACAGCCCGGCCCGGCCTGGGTTTCCTCGAACAGGAATTTCTGCATGTCCCAGGCGCCGGTCGGGCAGCGCTCGGCGCACAGCCCGCAGTGCAGGCATACGTCTTCGTCTTTCACCATCACCCGCATCGTCTTCAACGTGTCGGACACGTACAGTTCCTGCGACAGATTGAGAGCCGGCGCGGTCAGTCGCTTGCGCAGATCGTGTTCTTCGCCGTTCGCGGTGAAGGTGATGCAATCGGTTGGGCAGATATCGACGCAGGCGTCGCATTCGATGCATTTGTCCTTGACGAACACGGTCTGCACATCGCAGTTGAGGCAGCGCTGCGCTTCTTTCCAGGCGGTCGCGGGGTCGAAACCCACCTCGACCTCCACCGAGATGCTGTCCAGTTTTTTCGCCGCCTCAGACCAGGGCACCGCATAGCGTTCGTCGGGAGAAACGCCGTTGTCGTAGCTCCACTCGTGGATGCCCATCTTCTGCGACATCAGTGTCACCCCCGGCGCCGGGCGCTTAGCGGTGTCTTCGCCGCTGAGCCAGCGATCAATGCTGATCGCTGCCGCATGACCATGCGCGACCGCCCAGATGATGTTCTTCGGCCCGAATGCGGCGTCGCCGCCGAACAGCACGTGCGGAAGCGTCGATTGGTGGGTGGCCTTGTCGACCACCGGCATGCCCCATTCGTCGAAGTCGATACCCACATCGCGTTCGATCCACGGGAACGCATTCTCCTGCCCCACCGCGATCAGCACTTCATCGCAGGCAATGAACTCGTCGGGCTCACCGGTAGGGACCAGCCTGCGCCGGCCTTTGGCGTCGAACTCGGCGCGCACTTTTTCGAAGGTCATGCCGGTGAGCCGGCCGCTGGCGTGCTCGAACTGCTTGGGCACGCGATAGTCGAGGATCGGAATGCCTTCGTGCATCGCGTCTTCTTTTTCCCACGGGCTGGCCTTCATCTCGTCGAAGCCCGAGCGCACGATCACTATCACCTCCTCGCCGCCCAGCCGGCGCGAGGAACGGCAGCAGTCCATCGCGGTATTGCCGCCGCCCAGCACCAGCACGCGCTTGCCGACCCTGGTGATGTGGCCGAAATACACGCTGGACAGCCAGTCCAGACCGACATGGATCTGGCCCGCAGCCTCCTGCCGGCCTGGAAGATCCAGGTCGCGTCCGCGCGGCGCGCCGCTGCCGACGAAGATCGCGTCGTAGCCCTTGGCAAGCAGCGCACGCATCGAGTCGATGCGATGGTTGCCGATGAATTCGACGCCCAGATCGAGGATATAGCCGGTCTCCTCATCGATGACCGCTTCGGGCAGGCGAAAGCGCGGCACCTGGGTGCGCATGAACCCGCCCGGCTTGGGGTCGGCCTCGAACACCGTGACGTGATATCCCAGCGGCGCAAGATCCCGGGCCACAGTCAACGCCGAGGGGCCCCCGCCGACGCAGGCGATGCGTTTGCCGTTGTGCTGCGCGGCCGGCGACGGCATCAGACCATGGACATCGCCCTTGAAGTCGGCGGCGACGCGTTTGAGCCGGCAGATCGCCACTGGTTCGGGCTGATTCTTGTCGACCACGCTGCCGTTGTTGTCTTCGACCCGCCCGCGCCGGCAGGCCGGTTCGCAGGGACGGTCGCAGGTGCGGCCCAGAATTCCCGGGAAGACATTGCTGCGCCAATTGACCATGTAGGCATCGGCATAGCGCCCGGCGGCGATCATGCGGATGTACTCGGGAACCGGCGTATGCGCGGGACAGGCCCACTGGCAGTCGACAATTTTGTGAAAAGTATCCGGATTGCGAATGTCGGTCGGTTTCACCGCGATCCCCGCTGGCTGGCTGACCGAAGGCGTCGGTCATCGCTTGCGCGTCGAGTCTAGACCCCCCATCGCCCCGCCGTCACGGGGTGCATCGGCCTGAGGCGCTATCGGCGCAGTCGCGCCTACAGTCGCGCACTGCACGGACTGCATACGGTTTCAATCGGGATCCGCGCGGTACGCGCACGCCGTGTGACGTCACCTGCTCAAATAGCGATGACCTTGGCTATCGTATTGATCCGGCTGGTATTCATCGGCTGCATACAGGTCCTCCGCGCGCTTATGCCGATTCGTCAGCAGCCAAGGGCTTGACATCGCGCAAAGAGGCATGGTTCTCTGCGGACATGACGCAGCGCAGCATCCATCACTCGCACAACGCACGCCCACGCCACAGGGCGCGCAGCGGTGTGATCGCGCAAGCCCGGCGTCTCGATCACCTCATTCTCAACGTCGTGCTTGCCGCGCTCGTTGTCGTTGTCGTTGTCGTCGTACTTATTACGCCCTTCACAGGTGCGGGATAGGGTTGAGCGACTGACAACCCGGGTTTACACAAACCCCCGCCCCTGAAGAAGGTGCGGGGGTTTTCGTTTTTTGGGGTCATGCTTTTCAAATCACGGTTTTCAAATCACTTCATTTCAAGCCATTTTTCAACTCGATTTTTCAACTTCAAGGGCTTCAAAACAGATGCATAGCGACGCGATCAAACAGGGACCTTCACGCGCACCGGCACGCGCGATGCTGCGCGCCACCGGGCTGGACGATGCGGCCATCGCTAAACCGATGGTGGCGGTGATCCACACGTGGTCCGATGTCTCGCCCTGCAATATCACCCTGCGCGATCTGGCCCAGGATGCGCGTCGCGGCATCCTCGCCGCCGGCGGTACGCCGTTCGAGTTCAACACCATCGCCGTGACCGACGGTATCGCGATGGGCAGCGACGGCATGCGCGCGTCGCTGGCATCGCGCGAAACCATTGCCGATTCGATCGAACTGGCGGTCACGGGCCACTGTCTCGACGCGATGGTGCTGCTAGTGGGCTGCGACAAGACCATTCCCGCCGCAGCGATGGCGGCGGCACGGCTGGATATCCCCACCGTGATTCTGTACGGCGGCACCATCATGCCCGGCCGCTGTATATCGAAACATGCGGATGGCAGCAGCAGCGAACGCGCGCTAACCGTGCAGGACGTATTCGAAGCCGTGGGCGCGCACGCGGCCGGCAAGATCGACGACGTCGAACTGGACGAGATCGAGCGTAAAGCCTGCCCCGGCGCGGGCGCCTGCGGCGGCCAGTTCACCGCGAACACGATGGCGATGGTGCTGACCTTTCTGGGGCTGTCGCCGCTCGGCGAGAACGACATCCCGGCCACGCATCCCGACAAACCGAAAGCCGCCGAACGCTGCGGCAAGCTGGTGATGAAACTGCTCCGCGACGGCGGCCCGACGCCGCGCGCATTGCTGAGTTTGACCGCGCTGCGCAACGCCGCACGCGCGGTGTCGGCCACGGCGGGATCGACCAACGCCGCGCTGCATCTGCTGGCGATCGCGCACGAGGCCGGGGTGCGTTTCGATCTGGAAGAATTCGAAGCGGCCAGCGCCAACACCCCGGTGATCGCAGATCTGAAACCGGGCGGCCGCTACACGGCGGCGGACATGTTCGAACAAGGCGGCACCGCGCTGGTGGTGCAGGCACTGCAAATGGCCGGTCTGATCGAGGATATTCCTACGGTCGCCGGCCAAAGTTTTTTTGCGGACGCGAATGCCGCGATCACATCGCCCACACAGGACGTGGTGCGCCCGGTCAGCGATCCGATCAAACCGCGCGGCGGCTATTCGATCCTCTATGGCGATCTGGCCCCGGAAGGCTGCATCGTCAAGCTCGCCGGTCACGGTCGTGAAAAACACACCGGCCCGGCACGCGTGTTCGACAGCGAAGAGGCTGCGTTCGCCTCGGTGCAGGCACGCAACATCCGTGCCGGCGACATCATGGTCATTCGCTTCGAAGGCCCGGCCGGTGGTCCCGGTATGCGCGAAATGCTGGCGGTGACGGCGGCGCTGGTCGGCCAGGGCTTGGGCAACGATGTCGCGCTGCTGACCGACGGTCGTTTCAGCGGCGCGACCCACGGCTTCATGGTCGGCCACGTGTCGCCGGAAGCCGCGCACGGCGGCCCGATCGCCAAATTGCGCGAAGGCGATGTGGTGACGATCGATGTCGCTTCGCGCCGGCTGGATGTCGCCGCCGATCTGTCGTCGCGCACCGCCTTGTGTATCGCGCCGCGGGTGCGCCACGGCGTGCTGGCGAAGTTTGCGCGCGACGTGCGCTCGGCATCGCAGGGTGCGGTGACATCGCCGGGGTTGCTGGATGCCGTAGCCGCAGATCCGAAACGCATCGACGCCGAACTCGTCGAATTCAAAAACACCGCTTGCTGATTGCCAACCTGCCCATCAGATCGGGGCTGAAGCCCCTCCTACAAGGACCATCTCCATGAACGCCTCGAACCAATCACAAGCCGCCCAACCCACCATCGCAGTCATCGGATACGGCAGCCAGGGCCGCGCGCATGCGCTCAATCTGCGCGATTCCGGCTTCGATGTCGTCGTCGGTCTGCGCCCGGGCGG
>JAYVSK010000152.1:0-6849 GCA_043775395.1 Lysobacter sp.
CTGCCTCCCGTCTCTCATGTATCAACCAAGGGAGGAGTCCCGCAGTCGTAATGACGTGCAGACGTATGAACTCCAGGAGTCACGCACATGGCAAAGAAAGTTGTTGGTTACATCAAGCTGCAGGTGAAGGCCGGTCAGGCCAATCCTTCGCCGCCGGTTGGTCCCGCGCTGGGTCAGCGCGGCCTGAACATCATGGAGTTCTGCAAAGCGTTCAACGCCGCGACCTCCAAGCTGGAGCCGGGTCTGCCGACGCCGGTCATCATCACCGCCTACTCTGACCGTACGTTCACCTTCATCACCAAGAGCACGCCTGCATCGGTGCTGCTGAAGAAGGCCGCCGGCATCCAGTCCGGCTCGAAGCGCCCGAACACGGAGAAGGTAGGCAAAGTCACCCGCAAGCAGCTCGAAGACATCGCCAAGGCGAAAGAAGCGGACTTGACGGCGGCCGATCTGGAAGCGGCAGTAAAGACCATCGCGGGTTCTGCCCGTTCGATGGGTCTCGTGGTGGAGGGTTGAGATCATGGCGATGAACAAACGACAGAAAGCGATTCTCGGCGCCGTTGCCCCGGGCAAAACCTATCCCTTTGATGACGCGATCAAAATCGTGAAGACGGCTACCAAGGCCAAGTTCGTCGAATCGATCGACGTGGCCGTGCGCCTCGGCGTGGACGCCAAGAAGTCCGACCAGCAGGTGCGCGGTTCCACCGTGCTGCCCGCCGGTACCGGCAAGTCGGTACGTGTGGCGGTATTCTGCCCCGCAGGCGCGAAGGCTGATGAAGCCCTAGCCGCCGGTGCCGATATCGTCGGCATGGATGACCTTGCTGAAAAAATGCAGGCCGGCGATCTGAACTACGACGTCGTGATCGCGACCCCGGATGCCATGCGCGTCGTCGGCAAGCTGGGTCAAGTGCTCGGCCCGCGCGGCTTAATGCCGAACCCGAAGGTCGGCACGGTATCGGCCAACCCGGGCGAAGCCGTGAAAAACGCCAAGGGCGGTCAGGTGCGCTACCGCACCGACAAGGCCGGCATCATCCACTGCACCATCGGCAAGGCCGACTTCGACAGTGAGAAGCTGAAGGAAAATCTGCAAGCGCTGCTGCTCGACCTGATCAAGGCCAAACCGTCCAGCGCCAAGGGTACCTATCTGCAGAAAGTATCGGTCAGCTCGACGATGGGTCCCGGTGTCACCGTCGACCAGTCGTCGCTGACGCTGAAATAAGTTAGCCCTTCTCCCGCTTATGGGAGAAGGTGCCCCGAAAGGGGCGGATGAGGGCGCTTTTCGTTGTATCGACGAACAGTCAGCTCTCATCCCGACCCTCTCCCGCTTGCGGGAGAGGGAGCAAGAAATTTGAGGGCATCGCCAAGGAGTCCGCTCCGAGGCGATCGCCGTCAAAGACCGCAGGCGCGGTCAGCGCGCGATACCCACGGGCACGGAAGCTCGTCCCGTCGAAGTCATCCGGCGGTCATCCGCACAGCAAGGAATCGTGGTGTTGCAAGCGGGGTCGCTTAATTGCATCCGTTAAGGATCGACCTGCGCAGATGGTGCCGCCCCCTCTGGACGTTTCGCGATTTGAAACTCTGTGAAGGGCCGCCACCGGGGCGCATCCCGCGTCCCCGGCGTCGAAGGATCGATGCCGTCCGGGACCGCAAGCGGCAGGAGCCGTAAGCGGAGTTCACATGAGGAGTGCATATGGCTCTGAATCTCACCCAGAAGCAAGACGTAGTGGCCGAAGTGGCGGAAATCGCCGCGAAAGCGCACTCGTTGATCGCAGCCGAATACGCAGGCACCACGGTCGCGCAAATGACCGCGATGCGTAAGAAGGCCCGCGAAAGCGGCGTGTACTTGAAAGTCGTCAAGAACACGCTGGCCTCGCGCGCTGTTGCGGGCACTGAATACGAAGTTGTCCAGGACAAACTCGTCGGTCCGCTGCTGTATGCGTTTTCGATCGAGGAGCCCGGCGCAGCCGGTCGCCTGATCAAAGAGTTCGCCAAAGGCAACGACAAGCTGCAGGCCAAGGTGGTCGCCGTCGGCGGCCAGCTGTACCCCGGCAGTCACGTCGAAGTGCTGGCATCGCTGCCGACCCGTGATCAGGCTCTCGCCATGTTGGCGCGCGTCCTGGCCGAACCGGCGAGCATGCTGGCCCGCGCGATCAAGGCCGTGGCCGACCAGCAGGGCGGCGGCGACGTTGCTCCGGCAGAGGTCGTCGCCGAAGCCCCGGCTGAACCAATTGCCGAAGCTGCTGCTGAAGTATCGGCCGACGTGCCGGTTGCTGCGGCGGTCGATCCGGCTGGCGAAGCCCCGGCTGAAGCCTGAGTTCGATGTCCTGAAGGTTTCGTCCGGCTGACGCCGCGAAGCCTCATACCAAAAATCAAATCCAGAGGTAATCAACAATGTCTCTTACCAACGAACAGATCGTCGACGCCGTTGCCGGCAAGACCCTGATGGAAGTGATGGAGCTGGTCAAGGCCATCGAAGAAAAGTTCGGCGTCACCGCCGCTGCTCCGGTCATGATGGCCGGCCCGGCCGCCGACGCGGCTCCGGTCGAAGAACAGACCGAATTCACCGTTGTCCTGAAGGCGATCGGCGAAAAGAAAGTCGAAGTCATCAAGGCCGTCCGCGCCATCACCGGCCTGGGCCTGAAAGAAGCGAAGGACCTCGTCGAAGGCGCCCCGCAGACCGTCAAGGATGCCGTATCGAAGGACGATGCCGCGAAGTTCAAGAAAGATCTGGAAGCCGCTGGCGCGCAGGTCGAAGTCAAGTAAGCATCACACAGTCATCCTGGACATCGCACAGACGTGCGGTGTTCCGGGGTTCAACGGCTTCGCAACGGAAGCCCTTGGATGTCCGCTTTGGCAGGCATGACCGTAGACCAGGGCTGGGGGCGAAAGCTCCCGGCCCTCGTCCGTTGAAGTTGATTGCAAGATTTACCCGAGAGCAAAGCGAGTCGACAGTCGGAAGTAGCGGGAGAAGGCGTGCTGGTGCCGGCAATACCAGCGACTTCCCACTGGCGATTCAACCCGGGATGCGGGTTTCAACACCCCTTCCCATCCGGACGCAGCCGTGTGTAATCACGCTGCGACGGGACAACGATAATTCAAGCTGAGAGGCCTTTCTCCCATGACCACAGCGCATTCGACGCATTACTCGTTCACCGAGAAGAAACGCATCCGCAAGAACTTCGGCAAGCGCCGTTCGATTCTGGAGGTGCCGTTCCTGCTCGCCATCCAGGTGGATTCCTACCGCGAATTCCTCCAGGCTGACGCCGAGCCCACCAAGCGCGAAGATCGCGGCCTGCACGCCGCGCTGAAGTCGGTGTTCCCGATCACCAGCTATAACGGCTATGCAGCCCTGGAATACGTCGGCTACAAGTTAGGCGATCCGGTGTTCGACGAACGCGAGTGCCGCAACCGCGGTCTCAGTTATGGCGCACCGCTGCGCGTGACCGTGCGTCTGGTGATCTACGACAAGGAATCGTCCAGCAAGGCCGTGAAGTACGTGAAGGAGCAGGAGGTCTACATGGGCGAGATTCCGCTCATGACCGACAACGGCACCTTCATCGTCAACGGCACCGAGCGCGTGATCGTCTCGCAGCTGCACCGTTCGCCGGGCGTGTTCTTCGATCACGACCGCGGCAAGACCCACAGCTCGGGCAAGCTGCTGTACAGCGCCCGCATCATTCCGTATCGCGGCTCATGGCTGGACTTCGAGTTCGACCCGAAGGACGCGGTGTTCACGCGTATCGACCGCCGCCGCAAGCTGCCGGTCACCATCCTGCTGCGCGCGCTGGGCTACTCGAACGAGGAAATCCTGCACCAGTTCTTCGAGATCAACACCTTCCATATCCTGCCCGAAGGCGTCCAGCTTGAGCTGGTGCCCGAGCGTCTGCGCGGCGAAACCCTCGACTTCGACCTCGCCGACGGCGATAAGGTCATCGTCGAAGCCGGCAAGCGCATCACCGCGCGCCACGTGAAGCAGCTTGAGCAGGCCGGCGTCGTCGCGCTTGCCGTGCCGGACAATTATCTGGTCGGCCGGATTCTGTCGCACGACGTGATCGACGCCAACACCGGCGAGTTGATCGCGACCGCCAACGACGAGATCGGCGACGATCACCTCAACAAGTTCCGTAAGTTCGGCATCGACGCCGTCGGCACCCTGTGGGTGAACGACCTTGATCGCGGCCCGTTCATTTCCAATACGCTGCGCATCGATCCGACCAAGACCCAGCTTGAAGCGCTGGTCGAAATCTACCGGATGATGCGTCCGGGCGAGCCGCCGACCAAGGACGCCGCGCAGAACCTGTTCCACAACCTGTTCTTTACCTTCGAGCGCTACGACCTGTCGGGCGTGGGCCGGATGAAGTTCAACCGCCGTATCGGCCGCAAGGAAGTGGAAGGCAGCCCGGTGCTGTACGACTACAAGTACTTCTCCGAGCGCAAGGACGACGAGTCGAGCCGCCTGCGCGCCGCCTGCGGCCCGGAGATGTCTGACATCCTCGACGTGATCCGCACGCTGACCGAAATCCGCAACGGCCGCGGCGTGGTCGACGACATCGATCACCTGGGCAACCGTCGCGTGCGTTCGGTCGGCGAAATGGCCGAGAACGTGTTCCGCGTCGGTCTGGTCCGCGTCGAGCGCGCGGTGAAAGAGCGCCTGACGATGGCCGAGTCCGAAGGCCTCACGCCGCAAGAACTCATCAACGCCAAGCCTGTCGCCGCTGCGATCAAGGAATTCTTCGGCTCCTCGCAGCTGTCGCAGTTCATGGACCAGAACAACCCGCTGTCGGAAGTCACGCACAAACGTCGGGTGTCGGCCCTCGGTCCGGGTGGTCTGACCCGCGAACGCGCCGGCTTTGAAGTGCGCGACGTGCATCCGACTCACTACGGGCGCGTCTGCACCATCGAAACGCCTGAAGTCCCGAACATCGGCCTGATCAACTCGCTCGCCGTGTTCGCGCGCACCAACCGTTACGGCTTCCTCGAAACCCCGTACCGCAAGGTCGTGGACGGGCAGGTGACGGACGATATCGAATATCTGTCGGCGATCGAAGAAAACGAATACGTCATCGCCCAGGCCAACGCCCAGCGCGACGATAAAGGCAAGATCACCGCGCCGTTCGTGGCCTGCCGTTATCAGGGCGAGTCGATGCTGCGTCCGCCGAGCGAAATCCACTTCATGGATGTGTCGCCGATGCAGACCGTGTCGGTTGCGGCCGCACTCGTGCCCTTCCTCGAGCACGATGACGCGAACCGCGCGCTGATGGGCGCGAACATGCAGCGTCAGGCGGTTCCGACCCTGCGTTCGCAGAAGCCGCTGGTCGGTACCGGCATCGAGCGCGCGGTGGCGCGCGATTCGGGCGTGACCGTGAATGCGCGCCGCGGCGGCGTGATCGAACAGATCGACGCCGGCCGGATCGTGGTCAAGGTCAACGAGGTCGAGATCATTGGTTCGGCCGATGCCGGCGTCGACATCTACACGCTGATCAAATACACCCGCTCCAACCAGAACACCTGCATCAACCAGCGTCCGCTGGTGAACGTGGGCGACGTGATCGCGAAGGGCGACGTGCTGGCCGACGGTCCTTCGACCGATATCGGTGAGCTGGCGCTGGGTCAGAACATGCTGGTCGCATTCATGCCGTGGAACGGCTACAACTTCGAAGACTCGATCCTGCTGTCCGAGCGCGTGGTGAAGGAAGACCGTTACACCACCATCCACATCGAAGAACTGGCCTGCGTCGCGCGTGACACCAAGCTGGGTCCGGAAGAAATCACCGCCGACATCCCGAACGTCTCCGAGCAGGCGCTCAACCGTCTCGACGAGTCGGGCGTGGTGTACATCGGTGCAGAAGTCCGCGCTGGCGACATCATGGTCGGCAAGGTCACGCCGAAGGGCGAAAGCCAGCTGACCCCGGAAGAAAAGCTGCTGCGCGCGATCTTCGGCGAGAAAGCGTCGGACGTGAAGGACAGCTCGCTGCGCGTGCCTCCGGGCATGGACGGCACCGTCATCGACGTGCAGGTCTTCACCCGCGACGGGATCGAGAAAGACAAACGTGCGCGTCAGATCGAGGAAGAGGAAATCCGTCGGGTCAAGAAAGACTTCGACGACCAGTTCCGTATTCTCGAATCGGCTATTTACGCGCGTCTGCGCGCGCAGATCCTCGGCAAGATCGCTAACGGCGGTCCCGGCCTGAAGAAGGGCGACACCGTCAGCAGTTTGATCCTCGACGGTCTGAGCAAGAAAGACTGGTTCACGATCCGGATGAAGGAAGACGAGGACGCCGACGCGATCGAGCGCGCCCAGAAGCAGATCGATACGCATCAGAAGGAATTCGAGCGTCGCTTCGCCGACAAACGCGGCAAGATCACCCAGGGCGACGACCTCGCCCCGGGCGTGCTGAAGATGGTGAAGGTGTTCCTCGCGGTGAAGCGCCGCATCCAGCCGGGCGACAAGATGGCCGGCCGCCACGGCAACAAGGGTGTGGTGTCGAACATCGTACCGGTAGAGGACATGCCGTACATGGCCAGCGGCGAGACGGTCGATATCGTCCTCAATCCACTGGGTGTGCCGTCGCGCATGAACATCGGGCAGATTCTGGAAGTGCATCTGGGTTGGGCCGCAAAAGGCCTCGGCCAGAAGATCCAGCGCATGCTTGATGCGCAGGCCAAGCTTGCCGACCTGCGCAAGTTCCTCGACGATATCTACAACCACGACGAGAAGTTCCACGGCCAACGCGTCGACCTGACCCAGTTCAGCGATGCCGAACTGCTGCGTTTGGCGCAGAACCTGACCGACGGCGTGCCCATGGCGACGCCGGTGTTCGACGGTGCGGCGGAATCCGAAATCAAACG
>JAYVSK010000153.1:0-10010 GCA_043775395.1 Lysobacter sp.
GCGGCGACGGCGGTATCGAGCACCTCAATTGCGCCTTGGGTATCGCCCAGGCCCCAGCGCGCGCGTGCGCCCTGCATCTGCAGGTCCAGCCGGACACGATCGGCTTCGGTACCGCGCCACCCCGGCACTTGCTCTAGCGCAACGCGAACGACCCGCTCCGCGTCCGCATGCCTGGACTGCAAGCTCAGCAGCTGTGCCATCACCGCATCGGTGCGGGCGCCCTGCAGCGGATCGTCGCTGCCGATCGCCTTCGCCTCCTTGGCAAGGCGCATCGCCTGAATATTGTCGCCGTTGATCAGCTGGGTGCGCGCAAGCGTGGTCAAGCCTCGCGCCAAAAGCTTCGGCCGGTCGCTGCCTACCCGCTGGCGCAGCCGCTTTTCGGTGTCGATCAACAGGGCCTGCGGCGTCAGCGGCGCGTTGCCGAGCGACGACAGGGTGGCCACGCCGAGCGATTCTTCAAAGACATAACCGAGCACCGACATCGCTTCCGCCGCATCCTGCGTGCGACGATGTTCTTGAAACATGGCGCCAGCGGCCAACGCCACAGCGATCGCACCAGCGAGACACGCGCCGATCCGGATGGGATTGCGACGTAAATAGCTGCGTGTGCGGTGATACCAGTGGGTCCGGTGCGCGGAGATCGGCAGACGCTCGATCCAGGCGCGCAGATCGCGCTGCAGATCGAGCACAGTGGCGTACCGTTGCTGCGGATCGATAGCGACGGCGCGCAGAGCGATGGCGTCCAGATCGCCGCGCAGACGCCGCGCGAGAATATTCGGATGACGGATGCCGCGCCGCTCCGCGACCTGCGCATCCGTCTGCGTCGTCAGCGCGCTGGGGGCCTGCGGCGCAGCGCGGCCCGATCCCGGCAGTGTGGACGGCCCCACCGGCCCTTCACCGCAGATCAATTGATACAGCACCACCCCCAATGCGTAAACATCGATGGCGATGCTGGGCGGTGCGCCGCGAAACACTTCGGGCGCGGCATAGCCGCTGCTTACACCGATACGCGCGCTGCGACGCCCCGTCGATGGCGACAACAGCGACGACAGCCCGAAATCCAGCAGCTTGACCTGGCCATCATGCGTGACCAGCAGATTCGAGGGTTTGATGTCCTGGTGCAGGATGCCGCGCTCGTGCGCAGAGCGCACGGCATCGCAAGCATCGATCAACCGTTCGATGCGCTTTCGCAGGTTCAAACGGTGTTGATCGCACCATTGGTCGATGGGGTCGCCCGTCACCCGCTGCATCGCCAACCACGGCTGACCATCCGCGCTGATACCTGCATCGACAAGCGACGCGATCGCCGCATGTTCGAGTCGCGCAAGATGGCTGCGCTCATCCGCAAACGCTGCAAGCAGTGCGGGCGACGTCAATTCGGGCCGGATGGTTTTCAGCGCGATGTGCTGGTGGTATAGGCCGTCGGCCCGATGCGCGGCGTAGACCACCCCCATACCGCCGATGCCGATCACACCGTCCACGCACCAAGCGCCGAGCTGCGTCCCTGTGCGCCAGATCGACGTGCATTCGTCGCGCGCATCGGCTTGCAACGCTTCGCTCCGGTTGGCAAGCCAACGCAGCGGCGAAGCAAACGTATGCGGCATCGCATCCGCATCCAGCAGCGATATCAACGATGCGTGCAGCGTGGCGTCCTGCTGCTTCAAAGCCGCAAGCGCCTCCCTCAACCGGGCATCGGGCATGTCCGCAAATCCATCGAACAAATCCAATGCTTTGGCGGTGATCTCGTCGTTCCGGTACATCGTGGGCATCCTGGTCCCCTTGCGTTGATGGTCCAATGCCGCTGCGGACGCCTATGTCGAGCAAACATTCGTAATCCCACAGCCGATACGGACATTGCTGCCCCGCACTCGTTTATGGCTCTTGCTGCAGCGATATAAGCGTGTTCTGCAGCGACTCAGCACGCGGCTGCTCCTGAAGGCGATGCTCTTGAACGCGATGCTCTTGAAGGCGATGCTGTTCAACTTGCGGCTCGCCAAGCTGGGTCAACAGAAACGCCCGCGCTCTGCGCCAGTCGCGGCGGAGCGTGCGATCGGTAACGCCCAGCGCCGCCGCGATATCGCCCTCGCCCATACCGCCGAAGTAGCGCATCTCCACCAACTGCGCCAACCGCACATCCAGACACGACAAACGCGTCAGCGCAGCATCCAGCGCCACCATCTCGGCCAGCGCCGTGTCCTGTCCCACATCGAAACCTTCATCCAGCGACAGCGCGCGTTGACCGTCGCCACGTTTTTCCGACAACTCCTTACGGGCTTCGTCCATCAGCACGAAACGCATTGCGCGTGCGACCAGCGCCATGAAATGACCGCGATTGTCGACGTTGAACTGCGCGCTGGCCAATCGTAGCCAGCCTTCGCTCACCAGCGATGTCGCCGACATCCGCCCCAGCGTGTGCTGACGAATTTGCGAGTACGCAATGCGATGCAGATCGGCATACAGCACTGCATAGATGCGATCCCATGCGCCGCCTTTCCCTGCCTGGGCCTCCGCAAGCAGTTCCGTGACGGAGTCGAGAATTTCAGCCGGATGATCGGCATCGTGCATGACCGTTGACTTGTCCATGTCCGCAAACCGTCTCTTGTTACGAATACCAGTTCAAGTAAAGCACACATCGCTGCGATAGACCCGCATGCCGATGTTCTCACGAATGGTTGCTGGATGCGTACCGATATGGATGAACAGGAATTCGATGAGCGTTTTTGAAACAACACATCAGCGAAATCGCTGTCGATCCAAGATCGGATCCGGCTGCGCGGGCACGCGATTGTTCATTTTCCGAACATCCAATTCGTCCATGTGCGGGCGATGATGGGACAGACGCCGCTGTATCGCGTTGAAGTGATCGAGGCCAAACGCAATCGCTGGTTGGGCCGGTTGATCCTGCGTCAACCGGTATCGCATTGGATACTGACCTGGTGTTCCATCGCGCTTGTCGGCGTCGCAATCGTGTTTATTTCGATTGGCGAATACGCACAAAAAGTCAGGGTCGACGGACAGCTGGTGGCCGATCCAGGACTGATCGAAATCGCAGCGCCAGCCGCGGGGACATTGGTATCGCTGCATTATCGGGAAGGCGACCGGGTCGATCGCAACGCGGTAGTCGCCGAAGTCCGCGTAGCTCAATCGGATCAAACGGTACGCACCCTGCAACTGCGTGCCTCTCATGCTGGCCGGCTCAGTGCGCAATACGCGCACCCGGGCGCGCACATCGCTGCCGGACAACCGCTGCTTGCGCTCATACCCGATGACGCGGTGCTGGAAGCGGAGCTGTATCTACCCGACCACCTGCTGGCATCCAGTGCAGTCGGCAGTGAAGTGCTGCTGCGTTATCGCGCGTTTCCCTATCAGCACTACGGTCAGTATCGCGGCCATATCGCACGCATCGCAAGCAGCCCCTTGACGGCATCGCCGGCCGATGCAGCAGAACGCACCGCCGCTGGCGAGGATCCGCTGTATCGCGCCGTGGTCGCGATCGATCGCCAGAGCGTCCGCGACGATCTCGGTCAGCATCATCCGCTGCGTCCGGGCCTGCGACTGCAGGCCGATATTGTTCTGGAAAAACGCCGTCTCTACGAGTGGCTGCTGCAGCCGTTCGCACGCTTGCGCAGCCGTACCGCTGGATAACCCCCTTTATCGCCCGACACGGACATTCACCATGGCCCATACGCCCAAAACCGTCTTCATCTACACCATGCCCGATGACTGGCACGCCATTCTGGCGGAAGCAGCGCTCAAGCGCAGAGGCCATCGCGTACTGCGCTATTTCGGCACGGATTTTCCGGAGAGAGCGGAGATCGAATTCTCCTATGGAAAAGACGGCGATTCACTGCATCTGCATACCATCGACGGCAGCTATGCATTGTCCGAGTTCGATGTGGTCTGGAACCGCCGCATGCTGGCGCCGAAAGTGCCGCCGAATGTCGACCCGCGTGATCGTGAATATGTCTCCCAGCAGATCCGTTTCGCCGATGCGTCGCTGCGCAGCCTTCTGCGCGAAGCGTTCTGGATCAATCCCTACGATGCCGCGCGCAACGCCGACCACAAACCCAAGCAGCTGCAGCTTGCGCTGCGCAACGGGCTGAAGATTCCAGAGACGCTCATCAGCAATCGTCCGGAAGCGATCCGCAGCTTCATCGCCCGCCATCCCAGCGTGATCCACAAACCGCTGATCGGTGCTGCATGGGAGGAAAACGATAAAACCATGTCCACCTACACCGCTCGCGTGCGTCACGAAGATCTCCCCGGCGACGAACTGCTGCGCGCCGGACCCGGCATTTTTCAGGCGCAGGTAAAAAAACAGTTCGAAGTCAGAGCCCAGTTCTTCGGCGCGAGCTGCTTCGCGCTGAAAATCGACTCGTCGCGCATCGAGTATGGCGAGATGGACTGGCGCCTGCATCAGAATGGCGACATGACCGACGGCAGCGTGGCCTTGCCGGACGACGTCTATCAAGCATGCCTGAAGCAAATGCAAAGTCTTGGACTGGTCGCAGGCGCATTCGATTTCATCGTGACCCCGGACGACGAATGGATCTACCTGGAAGTCAATGAGGCTGGCCAATTCATTTTCGTCGAGCAATGGTGCGATGAACTGACAGTATTCGACGCGCTCTGCGGATTCATTCAAAGCGGAGACGCCGCATTCAAGTACCAGCAGACTTCGGATGCGATACGTCTCGCCGAGTTGATCGAAACCGTCAAGCCGGAAACCGTCGCCGAGCACGACAAACTGCGCAGAGAGCCCTTGAAAGATACGCAAGCAGAGGCTGCGTGACCCCATGCGCACCCGCGGACGCGCGGGCAGCGGTCGTTTCCCAAACCACGCCTGTTATCGGGAAGCGCCAGTCCGTACTACGGACATTTCATCCAGCAGTTCAACCATCAAGGATCAAGTACTCATGGAAAACAAGCACAACCGTGTTCTCGGGCGCATTCTCGCCGTCGAAGAACTGAACGAGATTTCCGGCGCTCGCCCGCCGGTCACGCTCGCCTTCTACGTGGAAACCGACCCGAGTTCAGACGGGACCAGCAACACGTACGACAGCGGCACTACCGCTGACAGCGGTACCACTTCCGACAGCGGCACCACCGCCGACAGCGGCACCACTGCGGACAGCGGCACCACTGCTGATAGCGGCACATTCAGCGACAGCAGCATCTCAAACGACACGTTCGCACTGAGGCCGGAAGCGCAGATCTGATCGGCCGTCGATTCATCGCAACACCATGCGCGGCGGATCGTTTCGCCGCGCATGATTTTAAAACCTACAGAGGCGATGGTTGTCATCGCTTCTTATTATAAATATCTTGCAAATATATCGATAAGCATCGGAAATAAATTGCATTTAATCTAACAATCGACATGAGGTTTTAGCAATGAAAATTGAAACAAACCGTGTTCTCGGCCGTATCTTGGCTGTTGAGGAATTGAATTTCGTCTCCGGCGCCAAAACCTTGCCGGAAGGTGACACCAATTACCTCATCGATAGCGGGTCTACCGCCGACAGTGGAACGACCTCAGATAGCGGCACAACATACGACAGCGGCACCACTGCAGACAGCGGCACCATGGCCGACAGCGGCACCACCGCAGATAGTGGAACATCAGCCGACACGAGCCCTAACCCTATGGCGCGCGATGCGCCTACCGACTGGTAAGGCATCAGTGCTTGCGACATGCACGGCGGATCATTCCGCCGCGCATGTCGATCAGCGTCATGAAGGTTCGGACTGCCATCAGCTTTCGGTCATTGCCCCTGTTTCCGGATAATGACCGAAGGCATATCAATCTCACGCCTTCGTCCATCTATCTCTATGCCAACCAGGAAGAAAACAATGGAAGACAATAACGATAAGAGCCGTGTACTTGGCCGCGTACTGGCTGTTGAGGAAATCAAAACTGTCTCTGGCGCAAGACAGCGGCCGCCAATGACAACATATGAAGCCGACACTTTTTTCTTGTTCGATAATCCTCAGCCGTAAATTCAAGCTGCAAGTTGAGTCAGTGCGCCTGAAGCAGGCGCGTTGAACTCTTCATAGCACATCAATAAATCACCAAACTACAGACATCACATTCCGAGAACATACTATGAACAACGACAACAATCGCGTGCTTGGCCGTATTCTGGCCGTGGAAGAACTGAACGATGTTTCCGGCGGATGGACGTTCGCAAGCGCTGGCGACACCAGTCGCGCTCTCGATACAGGGTCGATATTCGATTCCGGAACATTTGCCGATGTATCGACAACACTGCTCGACCCGGCACCGGCATCATCCATGCGATAAAAACTTTTAATTTGTATATTTTGAATATTTTAAATTGTGATTTTTTGAAGAGATTGATTGCTTTTCATATGGCACCGATTCTTGTCGTCTTTGTGCGACTCAAATGCAGATCAAACCTATCCAACAGATTTTTTTCAGTCTAAAATATAAGGAAATTTCAATGACCAGCGATCAGAATCGTATCCTCGGCCGAATCCTTGCCGTAGAAGAAATCATATCTGTCACAGGCGCCAAGCCGACTTCACCCTGTTGGGACCAAATCACAACAGTGCAGGCAGACACCAGCATGCGACTGGACTGTACGCAGACGCAGGCCGACAGCGGCACATTGTCCGACAACATTACCAGCCCAGTTACAGATCAGATCGGCGGCGCCTGATATATCGCTCCGGCGTGCATTTTTATCTTTCACCGCGCCGGAGTGTCCTTACAAGTAGAGCGATATTTCATGAGATTCTAGCCATCTATCTCTACGAAATCGAATTGAAAGCATGTCTTCAATCACAGATAATTTCAAGGAATTTATAATGAACACTAATAATGATCGCGTACTCGGCCGAATTCTTGCAATTGAAGAAATTCATGATGTTTCTGGTGCAAAGCCAACATCTCCGAGCCGTGACAATCTAACCTTTCCACCAACCGACACCGGAGAATGGCAGGACATCATTCCGATGGATATCCCCTATTCCGCCATGTAGGGCGCTCTGAATTCGCAGGCCATAAGTTTCTCCGCATGACTTATCTAACCTTCTTCATTTAAATTGAGAATCCATCATGAAACAAAATGATAATCGCATCCTCGGTCGGATTCTCGCCGTCGAAGAACTGAACTCTGTAGCCGGCGGCTGGACGCTAGGCAGCGCTGGCGATACTGCAAAGTCTACAGACACAGGCGCGTACCAAGTTGATACCAGCAATTGTTTGAACGAAATGCTGAGCCGTCCAATCGGCGACAACCCGATATGCTCTGTAGATTCATGATTAAACTCACTAACATGAGACCGATTTGATTGGTCGGACACCACCATCTGAGCGGTGTCCGGCTTATTTTTTTCGACAGGCTTTTTACCGCCCCAACTTTTAGTGAGCCTGATGCCAGCCCTCAAAAGCCTCCTGCAAGCCGAAGCCGCACAATGCGCGCACACCTGTCTGGCGATGGTGATGGATTACCACGGCCGGCAGATGGATGGCCTGTCGCTGCAGCGCGAGTTTCCGTCGTCCATGCGCGGAGTCACACTGGCCAATCTGATTGACGACGCGCATGCCTCGGGGCTGCAGTGTCGCGCGCTGCGGATCGAGCTGGAAGAGTTGCCGCAGCTGGAGACGCCCTGCATCCTGCATTGGGACATGGATCATTTTGTGGTACTGGCGAAGGCCTCGGCCAAAGAGATCGTGATCCACGACCCGGCGACCGGCGTGCGCAAACTGCGCATGAGCGAAGCGTCGGCGCATTTCACCGGGGTCGCGCTGGAGCTGTCGCCCACCACGACCTTCGTGAAGCGAACCATCGATGACGGCATCTCGCTGCGCCATCTGGTTGGCCAAGTCTCCGGCTTGAAGCGCTCCGCCGCACAGATTCTTTCGCTGTCGCTGATCCTGCAGCTGTTCGGCCTGCTGACACCCTTCTACATGCAGTGGGTGCTGGACGATGTTCTGGTCACCCAGGACAAGGATTTTCTATGGCTGATCAGCGTCGGCTTCGTCGTGTCGATGCTGATCACCTCAGCCATCTCCTGGCTGCGCAGCTGGTGTCTGGCCTATCTTTCGACCCGCATTGGCATGCAGTGGTTCGGCAGCATCCTGGCGCATCTGCTGCGTCTGCCGATGGATTATTTCCAGAAGCGGCATCTGGGCGATGTGGTCTCGCGGATGGAATCGGTGCATGCGATCCAGAATACGCTCAGCTCAAGCTTCATCGAAGCGCTGCTCGATGGACTGATGGTGGTGATTGCAATAGCGGTGATGGCGTCCTATAGCTGGAAACTTCTGGTCATCAGCGTGGTCGCGGTCGGCATTTATCTGGCCATCCGCTGGGTGACGTTTCCCACTATCAAACGTCTTTCCGAGCAGCAGCTCACAGCGTCCGCCAAACAAAACACGCATCTGCTGGAATCGATCCGCGGCATTCAAGCGCTGAAACTCAATGCGGCCGAATCCATGCGTCGCGCCACCTTCGACACCTTGATGGCGGATGCCGCGAACATCGGTCTGGACATGCAGCGCTTCATGCTGCGCTTCGGTTTCGCCAACCAGATGCTGTTCGGCGTGGAGCGCGTGGTAGTGGTGGGGCTGGCCGCAATGCTGGTGATGCAAGGCCATATGAGCGTGGGCATGCTGGTGGCGTATCTGTCGTACAAGGACATGTTCACCGGCGGCATCAGCCGCTTGATCGACACGTGGATTTCATTCCGCACGCTGCGCGTTCAGGCCGAGCGTCTGGCGGACATCGTGCTGACCGAGCCTGAAGAAACCACTGCACCCAGCGGAGCATCGCTGCCACAGGGCCGCCCGCTGGGGCTGGACGTGCGCGGGCTGCGCTATCGCTTCAGCGACTCCGATCCGCTGGTGATCGACGACTGCGGTTTTACCGTTGCGCCCGGCGAAACCATTGCATTGGTCGGCCCCTCCGGATGCGGCAAGACCACGTTGATGAAGCTGATGCTGGGCCTGCTCAAACCGCAGGCGGGCTGCATTCTGGTCGAAGGGCGCGACATCGCCGATATCGGCATGCGCCGCTATCGCAACGTGGTGGCAGCGGTGATGCAGGACGACCAATTGTTTGCCGGATCAATCGCCGACAACATCGCATTTGGCAGCGAAGATCTTGACCTCGAAAGGATCGAGCAGGCGGCGCGATCGGCTTCGGTGCACGACGACGTGATGCGCATGCCGATGGGCTATCAGACCTTGATCGGCGACATGGGCGCGGCGCTGTCGGGTGGTCAAAAACAGCGCGTCATCCTGGCGCGTGCGCTCTACAAACGGCCCAGCATACTGTTTCTGGACGAGGCGACGAGTCACCTTGATGTGGATTCGGAGCGCGCGGTCAACGAAGCGGTGCGTCAGCTGAAGCTCACCAAAATTCTGATCGCACATCGTCCGGAAACCATCGTCAGCGCCGA
Organism: Lysobacter sp.; assembly: GCA_043775395.1. Classification (GTDB taxonomy): domain Bacteria; phylum Pseudomonadota; class Gammaproteobacteria; order Xanthomonadales; family Xanthomonadaceae; genus Lysobacter_I. The sequence continues at coordinate 9,430 of JAYVSK010000153.1, forward strand.
ACGCGTACTGGTGATGGCGAACGGCCGCGTGGTCCGCGAATATCGCCCGACCGAACGCGCACTGCGCTTGGTCAACGATACGCAGGGCGAGTACGGCGAGCCGCCAGCGCAGCGCGGCGAACTGTTGGCCTGAGCAGATTGGGACACCGATGCTGGTTGCGGCGGCTGGTGCAAAGACGCCATCAGCAGTCCGTTTCTGCACGCACTTCACTGCGCTGCGATGACTGAATTCCGCCAGCCAAACACCACGCCAAAGCATTTTTTAATTGATATTGAGCAGTGCGTCCAGAAAATATTTCTCACTGCTATCTATCACGCGGGGCACTTGCCTTTCCCTTCTCCCCGCACGCGGGGGACTTGCCTCTCCCTTCTCCCCGCACGCGGGGGACTTGCCTCTCCCTTCTCCCCACACGCGGGGCACTTGCCTCTCCCTTCTCCCCGCACGCGGGGGACTTGCCTTTCCCTTCTCCCCGCACGCGGGGGACTGACCTTGCCCCCAAGAAACGTCCCCCTTAGCCGTGTGATTCAATCCAGGCAAGGAGAACGACATGACGAAGACAACCCGGGCGCGTTACACGCTC
>JAYVSK010000154.1:0-3233 GCA_043775395.1 Lysobacter sp.
ACCGACGAGCAGCGCACGCAGCTCGACCGCACCGCGGAAAAACTCAAGCTGCATGCGCCCGAATACGTGTCCTGCACCTTCGGCGCCGGCGGCTCGACGCTGAGCTACACCTCCGAAACCGTGCGCCGCCTCAAACACGATCACGGTTTCGACGCAGCGCCGCACGTCTCGTGCATGGGCGGCAGCCGTGAGGAAATCCGCGAACTGCTGCGGCTGTACCGCGCGCTGGGCTGCAGACGCATTGTCGCGCTGCGCGGTGATCTGCCGTCGGGCATGGGCCATCACGGCGATCTACGCTACGCATCGGATCTGATCGCATTCATCCGCGCCGAACACGGCGATCACTTTCATATTGAAGTCGGCGCGTATCCGGAAACCCATCCGCAGGCCGAGGATGCACTGGCCGATCTGCGCCATTTCAAGACCAAGATCGATGCCGGCGCGGACGGTGCGATCACCCAGTATTTCTATAATCCGGACGCGTATTTCCGCTTCGTCGACGACGTGCGCAAAATCGGCGTGAGCGTGCCGATCGTGCCGGGCATCATGCCGATCTCCAACTTCACCCAGCTCAGGCGCTTCTCCGAAAGCTGCGGCGCGGAAATTCCGCGCTGGATCGGCAAGCGCATGCAGGCGCTGGGCGATGACGCTGACGGTATTCGCGAATTCGCCGCAGATCTGGTGGCGACGATGTGCAAGCGGCTGATCGACGGCGGCGCGCCGTCGCTGCATTTCTATACGTTGAATCTGGCGAAGCCGACGCAGGCGGTGCTGGCGCGGATGTGAGGCTTTTTGTAGGAACGCCGGAAGGCTTTTGCAGGAGCGACGGAAGTCGCGACAGGCTGCGGAAAGACTGTTTTCCGTCTGTCGCGACTTCCGTCGCTCCTACAAAAGCGTACTTGGCCGCTTCAGCGAGCGGCCTCAGCTCATCCGGCCCGGCGCAGCGCGCCGGGCGTTCGCCGACGCGCGCGGCAGTGCCGCGCAAGCTGCGTCAGCTCACCCAACCCGCTATGACGAACAGGGCCAGGATCGCGAGCCACAGCAGCAGGATGCGCCAGACCAGACTCATCGCATCGCGCATTTCCGGGAATTCGCCCAACTGCACCCAGGCGTTGCCGGGGGTAGCGCCTTCTTCGATGAACTCCTGCGCTTCTTCGGCGATCTCGCAGCGCACGCTGGCGCGGGCGGCGGCGCCGAGGTGGGCGTGATCGAGCTGCAGCGAAGCGCCGTTGGCGTCGCGCCAGACGCTTAGAACATTATCAAAATGGCCAACCAGCGCGAGCGATAGCGTCATCGCCTGGGCGACGGGCCAATTCAGCAGTGCGAACAGGCGGCGCGCGCCTTCGCGGTTGGATGCAGGCAGCCCGTCCGCGAACTCACCTTCGGCGGCAAGCGCGGCGAGCCGGTACAACACAGCACCAGCAGCGCCGAGCAGCAAAAACCACAACAGCACGCCGAACCAGCGTCGCAGCGCACTGGCAAATACGCTTTCGACCATCGCAGCGGCATCGCCCAAGCCGCTGTCGGGATGCGCACCCAAACGGACGGCGGCTGCACGGCGCATATCCGCGTCTTCGGCGTCGATCGCCGCGGACACATCGGCATCCAGGTCGCGCGGTCCCCAAGCGTAGAAGAGGATCGCGACGCCAAACAGTAAACCGACTACGCCGGCCAGCGGCGAGCGCAGCGCGTACTGGAACAGACCCACCAGCAGCAGCGGCGGCAACAGCGCAAACGCAATACCGTAGCGGCTGCGCCAGAATCGCGTTTTTCCATCGGCATCCGTGCCGGCAGGATCAGCGCCGCGCGCATTCAGCCACTGCAGCCAGACGCCGAACCAGTCGTATCGACGCACCGAGGCCGCCAATCCCGGCGCAAGGTGGCCCAGTACGAGCGCGAAAATCACGGCAATCAGAGTCGCGGACATGGCCGCAGTCTAATCCACGCGGCCCGCATCGGTGCCGGCATACCAGCATTCGATCAGCCAGCGCGATATCGACATCGACGGCGACAGCAGCAGACCGTGGGCGCCGGTTTCGCCGCGCAGCGCGGCGCCGACTTCATCGCGGCCGTACCAGCGCGCGTCTTCGAGTTCTTCATTGGCCTGAGGTGAATCGGGCTCGGCATCGGCGATGAAACCAAGCATCAGCGACGACGGAAACGGCCACGGCTGCGAGGCGAGATAGCGGCTGCTGCGCACGCGCACGCTGGATTCCTCCATCACTTCGCGCGCGACCGTCTGCTCCAGCGTTTCGCCAGGCTCGACGAATCCGGCCAGCGTGGAATAGCGGCGCGCCGGCCAGCTTGCCTGGCGGCCGAGCAGCAGGCGCTCGCCGTCGGTCACAGCCACGATGACCGCCGCATCGGTGCGCGGATAGTGGTCGAGGCCGCACTGCGCGCAGTGCCCCTGCCAGCCGCCGCGCACGAACGCGATCGCGCCGCCGCATGCGCCGCAATACCGGTGACGCTGCTGCCAATGCAGCACGGCGCGCGCCTGTGCGAATACCGTCGCCTCGAACGGCGACCATTGCGCGGCTGCCGTACGCAGATCAATGCGCCCGCCCAGCTTTTCTTTCGGCTCGAAGGACACGGGCCCGGACGCCATAGCCTGCACGCCGGCCTCCGCCTGCGCGAACCACGCTTCATCGGCATAGATGCCGAGGAAAATCGCGGTGCCCGGGGTTTCGGCGAGGTCTCTGCCGCGCACGGCGGCCAATCGACCGCCTTCATCGCCGGCGGTGCGCCCGTCGCCGTCGATCGACAGCACCCGCGCATTCGGCCAATACGTTTGGAGGACATCTGGACTGTCGCGCAGCGCGTCGGCACGATCAAGCGCGCCCTCGACGAACGCGAAACGGGGCATGGGCGGGCGATCAGCAACAGTCATGGGGTCAGGCGCTGAAACTGCTGCCGCACCCGCAGGTGGTCTTCGCATTGGGATTGCGAATCACGAACTGCGCGCCGTGCAGACTCTCGGTGTAATCGACCTGGGCGCCGACCAGATATTGCAGGCTCAGCGGATCGACCAGCAGCGTCACCTCGTCGGTCGCCACCGCGAAGTCGTCTTCGTTCTGCTGATCGTCGAATTCGAACCCGTATTGAAAGCCGGAACAACCGCCGCCCTGGATGTAGACCCGCAGTTTGAGCGCGGGATTGCCCTCCTCGCGGATCAGCTCGCGCACCTTTGCGGCGGCCGCGGCGGTGAAGTCGAGGAGGCGCGCCGGGACGTCGGC
>JAYVSK010000155.1:0-3779 GCA_043775395.1 Lysobacter sp.
CGCGATCTGGCGCGCGCGATCGGTAAACCCGATGCGATGCGCGCCGTAGGCGCGGCGAACGGACGCAATCCCCTGCCGATCGTGCTGCCCTGCCATCGCGTGATCGGTGCCGACGGCAGCCTCACCGGCTTCGGCGGCGGCCTGTCGACCAAACAAGCGCTGCTGCGTCTGGAAGGCGCGCTGCCGATGTCGCGCAGCCTGGATCTGTTCGGCTGATCCGCTCGATCAAGAGGCCATAAAAAATGCCCGGCGCTGGGCCGGGCATTCGATGCAGACATCCGCATGTTTCAGCGGATCGATGTGTCCAGACTGCGCAGCGCATCCGCGATATCGATATAGCCGGTGCGATCCAGATCTTCCTTGCTGTACGTACGGCCGGGGCTGGGCGCACAGCGCTGCGGTTTGCCGTCCTTCTCGGCGCGCAGGTTCTGCGCCGCAGTGATGCGCGAGCCGGTGCTGCGCAGGCAGGTGCGGACTGGCTCCGGCTGGGCGGTATCGGCTGCGGTGGTCCGCAGCGTTTCGGTTTCCCCGGTGTCTTTGGTGACGGTGACGGTCTGGGCGAAGACGGCGCCGGTGAAGGCGCTGAGCAATATGGCGAACAGGGTGCGGGTCATGGCGGTAACTCCGATGCCGGGTGAGTGCGGTGCACATAGGCGTGACCGAACCTTACGCCGACGGGGCACGGCTTGCCTGAACGCGAATGGCCGCGTTGAGGACCGTCTCAGTCTGCGGGCCGGCCGGATGGCGGTCGTCGAAACGTGAATCGCATCGGTAGCCATTATCATGGCACCCATGACCTTGCCTGCCCGTCGCCAAAGCCTGTGCGTCACATGTGCGTGGTCGCTGCTGCTGTTTCTGGTCGGCTGCGCAGGTCAGCCAACCCTGGAACCAGCGGCAGCACGCCATCCAGAACACCGGCCGCTGGTGATTCTGGTCTCGATCGACGGCCTGCCGGCATCGTTCATCGGCGACGGTCTGCTGCCGACGTTGGACCGCCTTGCAGACGAAGGCGTACGCGCGGAGTGGATGAACCCGAGCTACCCCACCCTGACATTTCCGAACCACTACACCCTGGTCACCGGGCTGCGGCCAGATCATCACGGCATCGTCCACAACAACATGCTGGATACATCGCTGGGCCGCTTTATCTCCAAGGAAGACAGCGCCGATGACGGCCGCTGGTGGAGCGGTGAGCCGATCTGGGCAACGCTGCAGAAACAGGGCGGAATCGCGGCGACGATGTTCTGGCCCGGATCGGGCGCGGAAATCGCCGGACAGCGTCCGCGCTACAGCCGCGCGTTCGACAAAACCGTATTACCCGCCGCGCGCGTCGATCAGGTACTTGCGTGGCTCGATCTTCCGCAGACGCAGCGTCCGCAGCTGGTCACGCTGTATTTCGACCAGTACGACGTGGCCGCGCACATCGCCGGTACGCGGTCGGGTCTCGCCCTGGCATCGCTGCGCGAGGTCGATCGCGCACTGGTGCAACTGCGCGACGGCCTGTCTGCGCGGGGGCTCACACCGATCACCTCGCTGATCGTGGTGTCCGATCACGGCATGGCCGATGTGCCGCAGGCGAACAGCGTTCTGCTGGACGACATGCTGGACACCGCGCATTACGACATTGAATGGTGGGGCACTTTCATCGGGCTGCGGCCGCATGCGGACAGCATTGATGTGGTGACGCGCACCTTCGTCGGCAAGCACGATCACTTCGCCTGCTGGCGCAAAGGCGAGCTGCCGGCAGCCTGGCAGTACGGCGCGCATCCACGCATCCCGCCCATCGTCTGTCAGGTCGATGCGGGATGGCGCGTACAGGGCCGTGAAAATCCGCCGCAGCTTCAGCCGATCAAAGGCGAACATGGCTTCGCACCGGAAGACCCGACCATGCGATCAGTATTTGTCGCCAATGGCTCCGTATTCCGCAGCGGCGTGGTACTGCCGCCGTTCGACAATGTCGATCTGTATCCATTGCTCGCGCATCTGCTGAACGTGAAGCCGGCAGCGAACGACGGCCACTTGTTTTCAACGGCCGACGCGCTGCGGTGAGGGCCTGCTTTCACCCGTTACGGCCCACACCCAGCGGTACAGCGGCCTTCAGGCCGCTGCTTGTGCAAAAAAAGCGGCCTGAAAACGGCTGCTTTTGTCGCTATCCGGAAAATGCAGCGGACTGAAGTCCGCTCTGCAGAATGCGCATCACATGCCGCGAAAGCGATGCAGGAACGCCGGGCTGACCGGCAGCGCATCGTCGCGACCCCGCAGCTGCAGCGTCGATTTGCCGAAGACGTCCTTGCGCACGCGGTCGATCGCGGACACGCGCACGATGGTGCCGCGATGTACCTGCCAGAACGCGTCGGGATCCAGCCCCGCCAGCAGATCCTTGATCGGCGTACGGATCACCGCGTCGGCGCTTGCCGTCACCACCCGCACATATTTGTCCTGGGCCTGGAAATACAGCACTTCATCGATGCCGAGCATGCGCACGCTGTCGCCCACTGCCGCGCTGATCCAGCGGATCAGACGCGCGCCCGATGGCCGCAGCGCGATTTCGAGGGCATCCACCCGTTCGCCCGCATCCGCATCCGCATCGCGCAGCCGCTCGCGGATGCGCACGACCGCATGCGCCAACCGCGCCGGCTGCACCGGTTTGAGCAGATAGTCGACGGCGCCCGCCTCGAACGCGCGCACCGCGTATTCGTCGTAAGCGGTAGTGAACACCACCTGCGATTTCGCCGCGACCGCCGCGCGCGCCACATCCAGGCCGCTGACGCCGGGCATGCGGATGTCGAGAAAACTGATATCCGGCCGATGCGCGGCGATCGCCTCCAACGCGGCGATGCCGTCCTCGCATTCGGCCACGATGCGCAGCTCCGGCCATGCGGCCTTCAACATCGTGCGCAGCGCGAGACGCAAAGGCGCTTCATCTTCGACAAGGATGGCAGTGAGTACGGTCATGGCGCATCGTCGTCCAATGGAATCTTCAATTCAGCGCATGCGCCGCGCGCGGGTTGGCCAGTCAAATCAACGCTGGCGCGCGCACCGTAACGGGTGTCCAGCTGTGCGCGCACGTTGGTCAAACCCAGTCCGCCACCGATGCCCAACTGCAATCCGAGGCCGTCGTCGATTACCCGGAGGCACAATTCGCGTTCGCTACGCTGTGCTGTGAGGGTGACCCGGCCAGGCCCGGGTTTCGGTTCGATGCCGTGCTTGACTGCGTTTTCGACAAGGCTGATCAGCAGCATCGGCGGAAACGGCAGCGTACGCAGCGATGGATCGACATCGACCGAATAGCTCAGGCGTCCAGCAGTGCGCAAGCGCATCAGTTCAAGGTAGCTGGCGCAGAGCTCCAACTGCTGGCCCAGCGTCGAATGCAGCGCGCTCTCTTCGTCGCGCAGCTTGGGAATGGTTGCGCGCAGGTAATCGACCAAGGCATCAAGCGTGGCTTCGGCCTGTGCGGGATCCTGTCGTACCAGCGCCCGCACCGAGGCCAGCGTATTGAACAAAAAATGCGGCTCGACCTGCGCCTGCAGCACGCCAAGGCGCAGCTCGGACTGCTGTTTCCGCAGCTGCAGCGCCGCCAGCGCGTCGGCTTGGCGATTGTCATGCCAGCGCCGCAGTTCGCCGAAATATGCACGCAGCGCCAGGCCGCCGCCGATGGCGCCATAAATCATCAACCCGACCATAACTTTGATCGTGACCAGCACCGCCATGGTCAACGGCGAAAACGTCGGCGGCTTCACGGTCAGATCGATACCCTTCGCTTTGGGCATCACCTGTTC
>JAYVSK010000156.1:0-9927 GCA_043775395.1 Lysobacter sp.
GTGTCGGATGTACCGATTACTATGCCCGATGGCCCCGCGGCAGGCATCGAAACCCGCGAGCTGCCGCTGGTGATGCCCGGTGAAGTACCCAAGGGCGGCGCCGTTGGCATGGATACGACGCCGATGGACCGCCCGGCTACGGCGTCCGTGAAACCTGCAGCGGGCAATCCCGATCCCGCTGCGACGGGTCCCGACCAGTCTGTTTCTTCCGATCCCGCGTCCACCACGTCGCTGCTGCCGGCCACCGCTGCGGGCGGAGACTATGCCGTGCATTTCGGCGCGTACGCCAGCCAGAGGGGTGCCGATACCGTGGTCGCACTGGCCAAGGCGGCGCAGCTTCCGGCCTACAGCGAGACCGCGACCGTCAACGGCAAGCCCGCGTTTCGCGTGCGCATCGGCCCCTATGCGACCCGCGCCGAGGCCGAGTCCGTGCGCTTGAAGGCGCTGGAAGTACGCAGCGATGTGCCGGTCAAAGTGGTGACGCTGGATGCCGGGCCGGCAACGGTGCCGTCCGTTCCGGCCACCGCAGTCGCTGCGGTCGAAACGTCCAAACCCGTTGCGCCGAAACCTGCGGAACCCAAGCCGCCGGAAGTGAAGCCCGAGGCGAAGCCACAGCCCAAACCGGCCGAGCTCAAGCCGGCAGAGCCCAAGCCGGTGGTCGTCAAGCCACCCGCACCGAAGCCTGCGGCCGTCGTTGTAAAGCCGCCCGCGCCCAAGCCTGTTGCCGTAGCGCCTGCCGCCGCCGTCAGGGTCGGGTTCGCGGTGCAGCTGGGCGCGTTCAGCGATGCCGCCGAAGCCGGCGCGATGCGCGAGCGCCTCCGCGCCGCCGGTTTTACCGCCTTCACCGAAACGGTGAATACCGACAAGGGCAAGCTGACCCGCGTGCGCGTCGGTCCGGCGCTGGATCGCGCCGCAGCGGATCAGCTGAAGTCGCAGATCAAATCGAAAACGGGCATCGACGGCATCGTCCGCCCGCATCCGTAGGGGTTTATCCGCAAATCCCGCCAGCCGTTTACCGTTTGCAAGCGTTTTTCCCGGAGTCACCATCATGTGCGGCATTCTTGGCATCGTCGGTACTTCCGACGTCGCGGCAGCGCTCTACGACGGGCTGACCGTGCTCCAGCATCGCGGCCAGGACGCTGCCGGCATCGCTACCGCCAACGGCACCCAGCTGCGCCTGCACAAAGGCAACGGCCTGGTGCGCGACGCGTTCGACGCCAAGGCGATGACGCTGCTGCAGGGGCGCGTGGGCATCGGCCATTGCCGCTATCCCACCGCCGGCAGCGAAGGCAGCGACGAAGCGCAGCCTTTCTACGTCAACTCGCCCTTCGGCATCGCCCTCGCGCACAACGGTAATCTGATCAATACCGACACCCTACGGCGCGAGGTCTTCGAACAGGACCGCCGCAACGTCAACACCGAATCCGACTCCGAAGTGCTGCTCAACGTATTCGCGCACGAGCTGGACAAGCAGCGCGTGCTTACTCCGGATGCTGCGTTTCGTGCGGTCGAAAACGTCGCCCGCCGCGCCAAGGGCGGTTATGCGGTGGTTGCGGTGGTGCTGGGTTTGGGTCTGGTGGCCTTTCGCGACCCGCACGGGATCCGTCCGCTGGTGCTGGGCCGCCGCGATTCCGATGCGGGCACCGAATATGCCATCGCCTCCGAATCTGTGGCGCTGGACGTGCTCGGCTTCGAGCGCGTGCGCGATGTCGCCCCGGGCGAAGCGGTGGTGATCACCCCGCGCGGCGAGCTGTATTCGCGCCAGTGCGCCGACGGCGACCTGCGTCCATGCATCTTCGAATTCGTCTATTTCGCGCGTCCCGATTCGATGATGGACGAAATCTCTGTGCACAAGGCGCGGATGCGCATGGGCGTGACCCTCGGCGAAAAAATCCAGCGCCTGCGTCCCGAACACGATATCGACGTGGTGATTCCGATCCCCGACACCTCGCGCGACGCCGCGCTGGAAATCGCGAATACTCTCGGCGTGAAATATCGTGAAGGCTTCATCAAGAACCGCTACGTCGGCCGCACCTTCATCATGCCGGGGCAGGGCGAGCGCATGAAATCGGTGCGCCGCAAGCTCAATCCTATTCCGCTGGAGTTCCGCAACCGCGTGGTGCTGCTGGTCGACGACTCTATCGTCCGTGGCACCACCTCGCAGCAGATCGTGCAGATGGCGCGCGACGCCGGTGCCAAGAAGGTCTATCTCGCTTCCGCCGCGCCGCCAGTGCGCTTCCCGAACGTCTACGGTATCGATATGCCGTCCCCGGATGAGCTGGTCGCACATGGGCGTACCGAAGACGAAATACAGACGCTGCTGGGCTGCGACTGGCTGATTTATCAAGATCTTGCCGATCTGGAAGCCGCCGTCGCCGGCCCCAAGTTTCCTGGCCGCAAATTCGACAGCTCCTGCTTCAACGGCGAATACGTTACCGGCATCGAGCCGGGCTATTTCGAGCGCATTCAACAGCTGCGCTCGGATGAAGCGAAGAAAAAACGGAGATTGGCGAGCTGAATTCGCGAAAGTCTTTCCTGTAAGAACGGCGGGCGCCGCGACAGAGCCGTGATAACACTTGCTGCGGCCGAGCGGTTGCTTTTTGGAATGGCCTGTCGTTTTTGTCGCGGCTGCTGCCGCTCCTACAAGGCCTGCGGATGCGTGATGTGCATATGAATTCGATCTTCAACGCCGCATACGCCTGCCTGCGCGCGGCATCGCCGGAAGACAAAGTTGCGCTGACCTTCGCGACGGCACATGCTTTCGCGCGCGGCGATCTGATGATCGAGGACGACGCACTGCCGCCAGAACCGATTTGCATGCCCGGGCGACCCGAACAGCCGAGTCTCGTGCATCCACGCGAACTGCCGCGTCGCGGGTTGGGCAGCAACGAGGGCCGCGCCGCGTTCATCCATTCCATCGCGCATATCGAATTCAACGCGATCGATCTGGCCTGGGATGCGGTCTATCGCTTTCGCGATATGCCGCAGCAGTTTTACGCCGATTGGGTGAACGTCGCCAACGACGAAGCGCGGCACTTCGCGATGCTGCAGAAGCGGCTCAAGGCATTCGGTCACGACTATGGCGATTTCGATGCCCACAACGGTCTGTGGGAAATGGCCGAAAAAACGGCGCACAGCGGGCTGGAACGGATGGCGCTGGTGCCGCGCGTGCTCGAAGCGCGCGGGTTGGATGTGACCCCCGCGATGATCGTTAAACTGCGCCAGCTCGGCGATGATGCCACCGCCGGTGTTCTTGAAGTCATCCTGCGCGAGGAAATCGGCCACGTTGCGGCGGGATCGCGATGGTTTCGCTGGTACTGTCAACGCGACGGCGTCGAATCCGAATCGACGTTCCGGACATTGCTGGCCGGCTATGGCCGTAGCGTACTGAACGGTCCGTTCAATCTGGAAGCGCGCAGCGCGGCGGGCTTCAGCGATGAAGAACTAGCGGCGCTGCAGCGCGCGGTCTCTGAAATTTTGTAGGAGCGACGCAAGTCGCGACAGGCAGCCTGAAAAAAACCGGCTGTTTGTCACGACTTCCGTCGCTCCTACAACAGCGACTACAAAGGCAATGCCGACAAGCGCATGCCGTCCGCATCCACCCGCAACACCGAGCCCTGCGTATACCAGTCGCCGAGCACGATGCGTTCGCAGTGGCGAGCATCAACATTCAACGCATGCACCATCGGTCGATGAGTGTGGCCATGAATTATCGTGTCGATACCGTAGCGCGCGAAGGTTTCGCGCACCGTAGTGGGCGACACATCCGTGACGGTCTCAAACTGCGCGCGGTTGTCCTGTTTCATCGACTGCTGTCGCTGCAGACTTGCCGCGCGCGCTTGCGCAGCAAACGCGAGACGAGCGGCCAGCGGCTGCGACAGGAACTGCTGGCGCCACGCGGCAGCGCGGGTCTGCGCGCGGAACGCCTGATACGCGCGATCTTCGGTACACAGGGTGTCGCCGTGCATCAACAGCACCGGCCTGCCGTACAGCATGACGACAGCGTTCTCCGGCAACAGCGTCATGCCGGTACGTCGCGCCAAATCACGACCGACCAGGAAATCGCGGTTGCCGTGCTGGAAATACACCGGCACACCGCTGTCGCTGAGTGCGCGGAGTTTTGTTGCGACGAAGGCGCCGAGTTCCGATGGATCATCGTCGCCCACCCACGCCTCGAACAGATCGCCGAGGATATACAGTGCATCGCCGCCGCGTGCCTCGACGTCGATGAAGTCGCCGAACAGGCGGGTCACCTCGGGGCGTTTGGGGTCGAGATGGAGGTCGGAAATGAAAAGGGTAGTCATAGAGGAATTGTAGGGCGCGCCCGGCGCGCCGTCGCCGTCTGCGATCACAGCCCAGAGAGCAGGCTTCCTGGTCGGGTAAAATGTCGATCTTCCCGCTCCGACACCACCCGAATGACCACCCGCACCCGTTTCGCTCCCAGCCCCACCGGCTATCTGCACATCGGCGGCGCGCGCACCGCGCTGTACTGCTGGCTGGCGTCGCGCCATGCGGGCGGCGAATTCGTGCTGCGGATCGAGGACACCGATCAGGAGCGCAGCACCCAGGGCGCGATCGACGCGATCCTGGATGCGATGACGTGGCTGGAGCTGAACTACGACGAGGGCCCGATCTTCCAGACCCATCGTCTCGACCGTTATCGTGAGGTCGCCGAGCAGATGGTGGAGGCCGGCACCGCCTATTACGCCTACGAAACCAAAGAAGAGCTCGATGCGGTCCGCGAAGCGGCGATGGCGGCGAAGCAGAAGCCGCGCTACAACGGTGCGTATCGCGAGCAAAACGCCGGTCATCGCGACGACCCGAACCGGGTGATCCGTTTCAAGAATCCGCTCGACGGCGTGGTGTCGTGGGACGACAAGGTCAAGGGTACGATCGAATTCGCCAACACCGAGCTCGACGATCTGGTGATCTTCCGCTCCGACGGCTATCCCACCTACAACTTCGCGGTGGTTGTCGACGACATCGACATGCGCATCACCGATGTAGTGCGCGGCGACGACCACGTCAACAACACCCCGCGGCAGATCAATATCTACCGCGCGCTGAGCGTCGCGGTGCCCAATTTCGCGCATCTGCCGATGATTCTCGACGAAAGCGGCGCCAAGCTTTCGAAGCGCACCGGCGCGGCCGACGTGATGCAGTATCGCGACGGCGGCTATCTGCCGCATGCGCTGCTGAATTATCTGGTCCGTCTGGGCTGGTCGCATGGCGATCAAGAGATTTTTTCGATCGATGAGATGGTGACGTTGTTCGAACTCAAGGACGTCAACCCCAGCCCTTCGCGCCTGGACATGGCCAAGCTGGGCTGGCTCAACCAGCAGTATCTGAAAAGCGACGATCCGACGGCGGTCGCAAAGCATCTCGAATGGCATCTGCAGCAGGCAGGCTACGATCTGTTGCAGGGCCCGGCGCCTGCGGATGTGGTGATCGCGCTGCGCGACCGCGTGCAAACGCTCAAGGACATGGCCGAACGCGCGGGCGTCTGGTATCGCCCGTTGACCGATTACGACGAAGCGGCAGTCGCCAAGCATCTCAAGCCTGAAGCCGTCCCGGCGTTGAGCGATGCCCGCGACCGTTTCGCCACACTCGAGACCTGGACGTCGGAAGCCGTCAGCGCTGCGCTGCATGCGACCGCCGAAGCGTTGGGGCTGGGGCTGGGCAAAGTCGCGCAGCCGCTGCGCGTGGCGATCACCGGCACCCAGATCAGCCCGGATATCGCGCATACCGTCTATCTGGCCGGGCAGGGCGAGGCGGTGAAGCGCATCGACGCCGCGTTGGCCAGAATCCTGGCCTGAGTCGCGCTGCTTAAACAGGCAGCTTGAGTCCAGCCCGCACTGTCGCCATCATTCCGACATGTCGCACGCCTGCACCGAACCGAATCATCACGTCCACGACGCCCCCAGTTTTGTGGGCGCAGTGGAGCGTGCCTGCCGCGAGCGCGGTCTGCGGCTGACGCCGATCCGGGCGAAGGTGCTCGGGTTGATCGCCCGGCAGGGCAAACCGATCAAGGCCTACGATCTGCTGGATCAATTGCGCGCCGACAACGCACGCACCGACAAGGGTGTGGATGAAGAAAGCGCCGGCGCCGCCGCGCCGCCTACGATTTATCGCGCGCTGGATTTCCTGCTCGCCAACGGGTTCATCCACAAACTGGAATCGGTGAATGCCTTCGTTGCCTGTCATCACCCCAGCACTGCGCAGCATTCGGTACCGTTTTTGATCTGCAACCGTTGCCACAGCGCGGTGGAACTGGAAGATATGGATGTGGTCGCCGCCTTGGACGAACGCGCGCGCGCACTGGGCTTCGTTCCGCAGGCGCAGACGCTGGAAGTGCACGGCATTTGCGCGCGCTGCGTTGAGGCGGGGTGATTGCCGCGCTGCGAGTGACGCACGCAGCGCGTTGAAGCACGCTCTACCGTTCAAATGCGGCTGATCGAATGCGGCCGATGGAAAAGTTGCACGCGCCGCGCACCTGCCAAGGAGAGAGCCGACAGGAACGCGACGCGTGCGGGAGCGCCGTGAAAATCGCGATGTCGTGGGACATCGCGATCAGTAAACGCATCAGAAAAACATGCGGACGCCAAGCCCGAGGTTGCGGCCTGGCAGCACGACGTTGTCTTTCAGGAACGAGGTGTGGACGCGAGCGTTTTGATCGGTGAGATTGTTGCCGTCGACGAAGACTTCCCAGCCGTAGTCGTCGGTGTCCCAATGCCATGCGAAGTGGGCGTCGACCAGGGTGTAACCGGCGGTTTGGGTTTCGTCTGCGGCGACGTTGTCTTGACGCATGACCCGGGTGGCACCCAGCGCGGCGCGCCAGCGGTCGGTTGCCCAATTCATATCCAGGCCGAACCGCGACGGCGCGATGCGCGGCAGGTCTTTGTCGATGGCGGCAGCGCTGTTGTCCAACTCGCCGCGAACATGATCGCCGAACGCGCGAAGGTCGAGCTTGCCGCGTTCGTTGTCCAGCAGATGCGCGGTGAACTCTGCTTCGATGCCGCGGAACGTTGCATCGGACTGCGACCACTGACGGATCGGCAGCGGGTCCTCACCTGGATCGGGTACGGTTTGGGTACCGGTGTTGACCAGATAGATGAAGCCGTCGAAACGGGTGGCGTAGACCGAGGCTTTCGCTTCAAAGCGCTCACCGTGGTAGTGAACGCCGATTTCTGCCTGATGTGCGCGCTCTTCACGGAATGACGTGTCGCCGATCTCGAATGACGCCGTTGCGATATGCGGGCCGTTGGCAAACAGCTCTTCTTCAGCCGGCGCGCGTTCGGCGCGGTCCAGATTCACGGTGACGCGCCATGCATTGCTGAAACGCCACAGCGCACCGGCCGAGAGGCTGAGCGGGGTGAAGCTGCGGCGCGGCTGGCCGGCGGCATCGCTGCGCACCTTGTCTGCACGCACGCCAAGATCGATCTGCAGCGCGTCCCATTGCGCATGCTCCATCCAGAACAGGCCCTGCGAACGGGTCTTGGTGCGTGGAACGAAGGCTTCCTCGCCGACCGCTTCGAACACCCGGTCTCCTGCCTGGAAACCAATCGCCCCGGTCCAATTCGCGATGGGCTTGTGGGTGAGTTCCACACGGCCTTCGTTGGCTTTATTGGTGAAGACCGTACCGACTTCGGCGCCTTCGAATTCGGTATGTTCGTAATTGGTATTGGCGAAACTGCCGCGCAGACCGTCGAAAATCCAGAAGTCGCGGTTGATGCCGGTTTTCAGCTCGAAACGGTTCTGCAGCATGTCCAATGACACACCGGCTTGGTCCGCAGTGGGATCACCCGGTTCGCCGGGATTGCCGTACCGATTGTCATAGCGCGATACCGACACGCCGATGAAACCGTCCGCGCCGATATACGATGCGCCCAGTCCGCCAGTGCGGGTTTCAACGAAGCTGTTGAGTTGCTTGCCGTCCGGGGTGTCGTAATCGTCCTGATCGCGATACACGCCGTCGGCGTGCAGCACCAGCGCGCCGTCGGCACCGGAGGCATCGACACGGGCCATCGCGGTACGCCCACTGTTGACGCTGTCGTAGCGAAGTTCAGCGCGTCCACCGAAGGTTTGATCGAGGCGGCGTTCGGCGATGCGTCCGTCGACGACATTGACCACGCCGCCAATCGCACCGCTTCCGTACAGCAGGGTGGCGGGGCCTTTCAATACCTCGATCTGGTCGGCCAGGAAGGGCTCGACGGCCGTTGCATGGTCCTGACTGATCGTGGACACATCCTGGCTGCTCAGGCCGCCGGACAGTACGCCAACGCGTGGGCCGTCCAGGCCGCGGATGATCGGGCGGCCAACGCCAGCGCCGAAGTTCGAGGTCTGCACGCCCGGTAACTTGGCCAGTGTTTCGCCCAGCGTGGCGGCCTTGGCCTGATCAAGCCTTTCGCCGCTCAGCACCTCAACAGGTTGGCTCAACTCTTCTGCGGTCAGACCCAGCGGGCTGGCGGTGACGACGACCCGATCCAGGTCTTTGGCGCCATCGTGCCTCGGGTCGTTTGCTGTCGGGGCTTCGGCCGCGTTGGCCAGCGATGCTGCCAAACACAAAGCAATAAAGAGTGGCGTGCGGGGATAGCGATATGAAATGGACATGCATAGACCCTATGAGAAAAATCAACAGTTATGTTATATTGTTTCAATACTGTCTGCACGCCCCAAAAGTCATGCCTTACTCCCATGCTGCTTTGTCCCAAGTCAATCGTTCTGGATTCAGGGCTTCACGCTGCTGTTTGCCGTGTTCTATGCGTTGTTTCTGCCCTTGCTGGCATTCCTCTCGTAGTCGGTGGGCAGCGTTGATGGTGAGCCGGGGAAGGTTCGGCAAGTCGAAACAAGATGATGCAACCCACGCAAGATATTGTTACGTTATAACTTCATTAAAGAAGGCGACTGCCGTGAGCGTTATCAAAACGTGGTTGTCGAGTCTGGGCGCATTGATTGCGCAGCCTCGCCCGCTGGGATTGGCTTATGCCGCCTGAACTGCGCCGTCGCCGCTTTCTGGACCGGATCGGCGCGACCGGGTCGCTGCTGTGCGCGGTGCATTGCGCGCTGCTGCCGCTGCTCATCGCGCTACTGCCTAGTTTGGGGCTGGCAGCCTGGCTGAAAGATGGTTTCGAAATATGGTTCGTGCTGTTCGCAACGTTGCTTGGCGTGTCCAGCATGGTGATCGGCTACCGCCGCCACCGGGCGGTGCGCGCGTTCAGGCTGCTGTTTCTGGGGCTGATCGGGCTTTGGCTTGGCGTGCTGTACCCGCCGCTGCATGCGTCCGTGCTGCCGCATGCGCTGATCATGGCGGGCGGCGGCACCCTGGTGGCGCTGGCGCATCTGGCCAATCTCAGGCTCGATCACCTGCATGTCCACGGCCCCGAATGCACGCATTGAATCCTGGTGTCAGCGCCTTGATGCCTGCGAACCATGCACTGGCGGGCGTTGGCTGCCCATATCCGTCCATCGCAGGATTTTTAGAGAAGGCCGCAATCTGCTAGGCTTTGCGCCCGGAAAGCCCGCGTTATCGGCGCATGCCGGTTTCCCGGCTCGCCCCACCGCCTGATGCGGTACGGCGCCCGTCACATCATTCAGATATCAGATCAGGAGTCATCCCATGGGTAAAGGCGATCGCAAGACGGCCAAAGGCAAGCGTTACAACTCCAGCTACGGCAACGCCCGTCTGCAGGTTTCGAAGACGGCGACTGGCGCCGCCGCAGCTCCGGTCGTCAAGAAGGCCGCCGCCAAGACGGTCGTGGCAAAGAAGGTCGTGACCAAGAAAGTCGCCGCCAAGTAAGCGCCGAACTCCTCTGGTGTGTCGCGCAGAAACCCCGCTCCGGCGGGGTTTCTCTTTTTCAGGAAGGTTTCAAATCTGCGCAAGCGTTTGCGTGCGCTGACTCCCGGCAATTCGCCGGTCAATGCTTGGCA
>JAYVSK010000157.1:0-4322 GCA_043775395.1 Lysobacter sp.
GCGCCGCGACCAGCGAGGCCGGCGGCTTCCGCGATATCCCGGCGCGCGACACATGGCAGCTGTCGGCCGATGCCGCTTATGTACACATCACCGCCAACGAAACCATCCACGGCGTGGAGTTTTGCTACACGCCTGAGGTCGGCGATGTGCCGCTGATCGCCGACTTCAGCTCCAGCATCGCGTCGGAGCCGGTCGATATCTCGAAATACGGCGTGATCTACGCCGGTGCGCAGAAAAATCTCGGGCCTGTCGGCATTACCGTGGTGATCGTGCGTCGTGAGCTTCTCGAACGTGCTGGCCAACCGCGCGCAGACATCTTCAACTATGCCTCGCACCTCAAAAGCGAGTCGATGCTCAACACGCCGCCGACCTGGAACTGGTACATGCTCGGCCTCAACGTGAAGTGGATGCTGGCCGAAGGCGGCGTTGCCGAATTTGCCCGCCGCAGCGCCGAAAAATCCGCGCTGCTGTATTCGGTGATCGACGGCTCCAGCGGCTATTACCGCAATGAAGTCGCCGCCGACGTGCGTTCGCGCATGAACGTACCGTTCTTTCTTCACGATGAAGCGTTGGACAAGCTTTTTCTGTCCGAAGCCAAGGCCGCTGGTCTCATGGCGTTGAAGGGCCATCGCGCGCTTGGCGGTATGCGTGCGTCGATCTACAACGCGATGCCGGTCGAAGGCGTGAAGGCCCTGGCCGATTTCATGCGCGAGTTCCAAAGCCGTCATGGCTGAGAAGCCCAAAGGCACCGCCGCATCGAAGTCAACGAAGCGCGCGGCGAAGCAGACAGCGGTCGCCAAAACGCTGAAACCGAAGGCCGCGAAAACAGCCGGAATGCCGAAGTCTTCGGTTGAGATTCCGACCGACGCCCAAGGCAAGCCCGATCTGCTCGCGGTGCGCGCGCAGATCGACGGCATCGACCATGAGATCCAGACGCTGATTGCCGAACGCGCCATCTGGGCGCATCAGGTCGGTAAAGCCAAGGGGAAACTTGCGGCGGCGGTCGATTATTACCGCCCCGAGCGCGAAGCGCAGGTGCTGCGCCGCGTGGTCGACCGCAACGAAGGCCCGCTGTCCGACGAAGTGCTGGTGCGGCTGTTCCGCGAAATCATGTCCGCATGTCTGGCCCAGCAGGAGCCGCTGCGCGTGGGCTACCTCGGCCCCGAGGGCACGTTTTCGCAGCAAGCCGTGTACAAGCACTTCGGCCATTCGGCCAAGGCGTTGCCGCTGACCACGATTGAAGAAGTCTTCGATGAAGTCGCCGCCGGGCACGCCGATTTCGGTGTCGTGCCGGTCGAGAATTCAGGCACCGGCACCATTCAGTCGACGCTCGATCTGTTTCTGACCTCGCCGCTGATGATCTGCGGTGAGGTCGAACTTCGTGTGCATCAGTATTTACTGTCGCGCACCGGTCATATCGAAGACATCGAACGCGTGTACTCGCACGCCCTGTCGCTGGCGCAGTGCAAACACTGGCTGCGGCAGAATCTGCCCAAGGTCGAAAAGCATGCTGTCGCCAGCAACGCCGAAGCCGCGCGCCGCGCGCGCAACGCCGACGACGCGGCGGCCATCGCCGGCGAGAACGCCGCGCATGTCTACGGCCTGAAAATCGTGGCTGGGCCGATCGAAGACCGCAGCGACAACACCACGCGCTTTCTGGTGATCGGCCGCGCCTCGTTCCCGTCGTCGGGCAACGACCGCACCTCGTTAATGGTGTTTATTCGCGACCAGCCGGGCGCGCTGTACAAGATTCTCGAACCGCTCGCGCGACGCTCGATCAGCATGAATCGCATCGAATCGCGTCCCGCGCACGGCGCGCTCTGGCAGTACGCGTTCTTCATTGATGTCACCGGTCACGCAGAGGAATCGCCGCTGAAAGATGCGCTGGCCGAGATCGACACATACGCCGGCGATGTGCGGGTGCTGGGCTCGTATCCGGTGGCGGTGCCTTGAAGCCGGGAGATGGGAGATGGGAGATGGGAGACGCTAATACGGAAAAATCCTGTCATTCCGAACCCCCGGCTTTATCGGAGCGAGAGACCTTTTTTCCGCCTTCCGCTGATAGAACAACAGTAAATCCCTCCCTGCGGTTCGGGATGACAATTGGATGTTGGAATGAAACACATCGATCAAGGCGCTCTCGAAGCGCTGTTCTCATCAATCGCGCAGCCAGGTATCCAAACACTGCGTGCGTACGATCCCGGACACGATCTGGTTTGTTTTCGGCACCGTTTTGAAGGCCGGCATCTCATCGAACTTGGTTCGAACGAAAACCCGTACGGTCCTAGTCCTCGCGCGAAAGAAGCGATTCTCGCCATAATTCACGACAGCTTCCGCTATCCCGATCCGCTTGGTGCTGATCTCAAGCGTGCGCTGGCCGCGAAGCACGATGTCGATATTGCATCGATTCTGCTTGGCAACGGTTCGCATGAACTGCTGATGCAGTTCGCGCAGGTGTTCGCCGGCCCCGGCGTCGATGTGATTGCGTCGCAGTTCGGTTTTGCGGTCTACGCGATCGCTGCGCAGTGCGCGGGCGCCACGCTGCGGCTTGCGCCGTGCAATGCCGACGACCATTCGATGCCGCGCGGCCATAATCTCGACGCGATCGCCGCTGCGATCACGCCCGCGACCCGATTGATCTATCTTGCCAATCCCAACAACCCCACGGGCACGTGGTACAGCGCTGACGACTTCGCCGCGTTCATGACGAAAGTGCCTGCGAATAGTGTCGTCGTGGTCGATGAAGCCTACGCTGAGTTCGTCGATGCGCCGGAATGGGCGTCAGCGCTGACGCTGCACGCGCAATATCCGAATCTGGTTGTCACCCGCACTTTCAGCAAAGCCTATGCGCTGGCGGGACTGCGCGTGGGTTACGCCATCGCGCATCCGGGTTTGATCGCAGTGATGGAGCGCGTGCGCGAAAGCTTCAACGTCAACAGCGCAGGATTGGCAGCGGCGCAGGCCGCGCTCGGCGACGATGAGCACCTGCAGTGGGTGATCGCGCGCAGCGTCGAGCAGCGCAATGCCCTGACCTCTGCGCTGCGTGCGCGTGGTTTGAAGGTGTTTCCGTCGCAGACCAATTTTCTGCTGGTGCAGTTCGCTGAGCCCGGCGACAACGTGCGCGTCGCTGAGATTGAAGCCGCGCTGTGCGACATCGGCATCGTGCTGCGGCCGATGGTCGGCTATGGGCTTGGCCACTGTCTGCGCATCACTGTTGGCAATGCTGACGAAAACCGCCGGCTGCTGGCCGGACTCGATGAGGTGTTGGCATGAGCGCTGCGGACAAGAAGAGTTGGATCGTTGGCGCCGGAAGGCCTTTGATCGGGCGTATTCGCGTGCCCGGCGACAAGTCAGTGTCACATCGCGCGATCATGCTGGCCTCGCTGGCCGAAGGCGTGTCGCGCATTGACGGTTTTCTGGAAGGCGAAGATACGCGGGCTACTGCGGCCGTATTTCAACAGCTCGGCGTGAAGATGGATGCCCCGTCGCCGCAGTCGCGGATCGTGCACGGAGTGGGGCTGCGCGGTTTGCGCGCCAGCGCCGATGCGTTGGACTGCGGCAACGCGGGCACCGGCATGCGCCTGCTGACCGGCGTGCTTGCGGGCCAGGCATTCGACAGCACGCTGGTCGGCGATGCGTCGCTGTCGAAGCGGCCGATGCGGCGGGTAATCGATCCGCTTGCACACATGGGCGCGCGCATCGACAGCGATGCCGGTGGCTTGCCTCCGCTGCATATTCACGGCGGCAGCACGCTGCAGGGCATCGATTACACACTGCCCGTCGCCAGTGCGCAGGTGAAATCGGCCCTGCTGCTCGCGGGCCTGTACGCCGATGGCGACACCACCGTGCGCGAGCCGAATCCCACCCGCGATTACACCGAGCGCATGCTCTCAGCGTTCGGTTGGCCGATCGAGTTTTCGCCCGGCATCGCGCGTATACGCGGCGGCGCGAATGGGCGTCACGCGCTGCGCGCCACCGATGTATCGGTGCCTGCGGATTTTTCGTCTGCGGCGTTTTTTTTGGTCGCCGCCAGCGTAATCCCCGGCTCAGACCTCACCCTGGAAGCGGTCGGCATGAACCCGCGACGCACCGGCCTGCTGCAGGCGCTGCGGATGATGGGCGCCGATATCACGGAAAGTAACCTGCGCAATCAGGGCGGCGAAGCGGTCGCCGACCTGCGCGTGCGCGCGGCATCGCTGCACGGCATCGATGTGCCCGAAGCGATCGTCCCGGACATGATCGACGAGTTCCCGGCGCTATTCGTGGCCGCTGCCTGCGCGACCGGCAACACCCGCATCAGCGGCGCGGCAGAATTGCGGGTG
>JAYVSK010000158.1:0-6805 GCA_043775395.1 Lysobacter sp.
TACGACGAAGCACGCGTCGCCGCGATCAAGAAAGCCCAGGGCCGCGCCGAACTGTACGCAAAAACCCTTGGCCTGCGCGTGCGTCGTGTGGTCAGCATCAATGAAGGCGGCGGCAACGCCCCGCCGACACCGATGCCGGTGATGATGCGCGCCGCCGCCATGGATTCCGCCGATACGCCGGTATCCCCGGGCGAGAGTTCGCTCTCAGCCATGATCAACGTGGTGTTCGAACTGGGCCGCTGAGTCAAACGGATGGGCGCCTCCAACACCCGCCTCACGGCGGGTTTTTTTTATTTGTGCAAAAAAACAGCAGGCTTAACCCCGCCCGAATCCACGGCGCGTTTCCACCATCGTCCCCAACCGATGGAGGTGCACCATGGTTCTGTCCCAACGCCATCCACATGCCCATGCAGCAGATTTTCAACAAGCGATTTCACGGATCGAACCTGTCCGCATCTTCGGCATCGCCGGTGCGATCGCGCTCAACGTCACCGCATTGATGCTGTTGATGGTGCCGGTATCGGCGCCGATGTCGGTCGCGCTTCCTGACAAAGACACCATCTACATCACCGACCCACCAAAGCCCAAGGCTGTGGAACCCGATCCTGTACCTGTCATCAAACTGCAGCCGATACGCGACCCCGTGCCAAAGACGCTCATTCCGCCCACGCAACAACCCGTCGTTGATCAGAGCATGATCGTGCCTGAGGGTACCCAGTACATCCCGCCCACCAACACCCATCCGATCCCCGATACCGGCCCAACGCTGCCACCCAACCACCCAGACCCGCTGCCCAGTACGCGACTCGAGTACGCCTCCGCGCCCGCGCCGACTTATCCACGCGAAGCGCTGCTGGATGCTGTCGAAGGAACCGTGGTGTTGAAGGTGTTGGTGGGTGTGGACGGCAAACCGCTGACGGTGGAGATCGCGCGGAGCAGCGGAAACCGCAGGTTAGACGATGCGGCGCGTCGGCAGGTGCTGCGCAAGTGGATGTTCCGCCCGGCGATCCGCGACGGCGTGGCCGTGCAGGTCTATGGCATGGTGCCGGTGGAGTTCCGTCTCAGCCTGCAGTAAGACTTTGAGCAGACCATTGTTTAATCGTTCCCCTCGGGACGTCTTGGCCGGTCGTGTTCGCACGACCGGCTGTTTTTTTAGCGTTCTAATAATCAGTTCTGCACCCAGCGCACATCGGATAGACACCACGACAGACTGCCGCTGGTTTTATAGGTCCAGTTGTAGCGGCGTGGCGGGTTGTTGCGGTATGCGGTAAACCCGCTGAAAGGTGCGGTGGGACGGATCCATTCGTTCAGTTCATAATCGTAGGTGCGATACAGCTCGTTGGCTGCCTGCTTCAGGGTGTCGTCCTGCTGCTGGGTGATTTTGCTGAAGTAATAGGCCCAGGCCATCGCGCCGGCCACCGACAGCACATGCTCAGGTCCAACGCCATCGGCGGCATAAGTCGAACCGTCGACCAAGGTCACATAGTCGACCAGACGCAGGTTTTCCGGGGCAGCGGTATAGTAATCGCGCTGCGCAGGCGTGTAGGACTTCGCGCCGAATTTCAGGGCATTGCCGGTACGACGGATGAATTGCGCAATTTCGATATTGTCGGTCAGCACGTAGGCGCGAACCATCGGGTCGATCACGTAAGGCGTCTGCCAGAAACTCACCAGCAGGCTGCCGCTGGGGCCGTTGCCTTCCTGACCGCCGTATTTCCACAGGCCGCCGTCGACACGGTTGGCGGGCAATGCGCCACCGGCGCCGTTCTGGTGCCAGATCAGATTGTTGGTGAGGGTGACCACGCGTTCGCGATAGGTCTGGGTGGCGCCGGTCTTGTAGGGCACATCGCCGAACAGTTCGTACCCGATCACAAACCCCGAGAGCTTGATGCCGACATGGCGTTCGGTATAGCTGGCGGTGGTCGACCAGCGGTCTGGTTCGTCGTTCGCATCCTGCTGCGCTTTCGCCGCCAGCTTCGCGCCGTCTTTGGACAGGTCGTCGCCGGTCAGCCAATGCGTATAGGCAAGGCCTTCTGGGTAGCTGTACATCGCTCCGTTGGCGCCGATGTAAGCGGAAACGATCGGATTCTTGAGCTTGAACGCGCCCACCGCGCTGTCGGGAGTGGTGCCCTGCGGATACAGGTTCACCCGGTAATATTCGGACGCGCGCACCGATTCCCGCAGCACCTTGAAGAAGCCGCTGCGGAAGTACAGGCCGTAGAACGCGGATACCCGGTCGTACAGCCACGGCTCGCCATCGGCGGATTTGTAAGGAATCTGGTTGGGGCTGGTGACGAGCGGATCATCCTCATTGATGTGCGCGTAGAAGAAGTTTTTGGCGCCGTACATCTGTTCGTTGTATTCGGGGTAATGCTCGGTGGCGTCCATCACGTTCGGATCATCGCGGGTGGCGACGATCTCCTGCGCGAACGAACGCATCGGGCCGATTCTCAACATGCCCTTGGCCAGCGTTCCCGGCGACAACACCGCATAGACCTTCGGCTCGGACACGCCGTCGCCAGCGACGAAACTGCCGGACGTGACGGGCTGCCAGCCGTTGCGCGGATTCTCAAGGGTTGCCAGCGACTGCGCGCGATTGCTGTAGCCCCAGTCCACGCGCACGGTTTCGGAGTTCGGATAGGTCGCGGTGAAGGTGTAGCGTATCTGCACGCGGGCGACGCGCACCGAGGTACCGTCCAGCGCAGCGTTGTTGATGTGCCGCCAAGGGGTGAGCTGCTCGACATAGGCCGGTATCTCAATGCCTTTCGCGGTCAGCACGCGCACCTTCGCCAATCCGGCGACGTTGATCGAGTCGCGCGGAAATGGAATACCGAAGGTCACCAGCTGCGAAGTGCCGGCGGCGACGCCTTCGATGGGATACAGGCGCACATCGACCACGCCCAGGGTTTCGGCAGCGGCCATCAGCGGTTTGAACACGCGGGGGCTAACCGTACCGCCCACGGCGCCCGCAGTGGGCGGCAGGATAGAGGCGACGCGGGATATTGCGCGCAACTGCGCGGGCCGCACGTCCCGTAGTTCGCCCTGGATCGGGCGTTTCACGGCGTCGCTTGCGCCACGACCCTGGACACTGCCGCTATCGCAGGCACTGATCGCAAACAAAAGAACGCACAGAGGAAGACATCTGGCGAACAACAGCGAAGCGGATAAAACCGGATAACGCCTTTGCATTGGATCTCCTGCTGCACGGCTGCGCGGGAAACGCGCACCGGCGAGAGTGCCGACGGGGGGATGATCTGCAGTCAGTGGGCGGCGGACGCGCAGTGCATTTGCGACACGGTATGGGCCGGTCGAAACGCTAGCGCACTATGCAAGCTGATCGAAAATAAACCGTGACCGTCGTCGTTTTTACGCAGTGAGTGCTTGTTATCTACGGTTTTTTTGCGCTTGCTCACACTTCCCAGGTGAACTGCGGGTCCGAACGATGCGTCGATGCGCAATAGAAGCGCGAACTTCGCCGCAAGACGATGCGTAATGGCGCATCACCGGGTCAGGCCCGATGGTAGGGATGATTGGCCAACAGTGCTGCCGCGCGATACAGCTGCTCGGCCAGCACCAGCCTCACCAGCATGTGCGGCAAGGTCAGCGGCCCCAGCGACCACGCTTCGTCGGCACGCGCCAGCACGTCCGTCGCATGCCCTTCCGGGCCGCCGATCAGGAAGGCGAGATCGCGGCCGCCGCCACGCCAATGCTCCATCCGCTGCGCGAGCTGCTCGGAACTGTGAGGCTTGCCGCCGCCATCAAGCGCGATGATGCGTACCGGTTTCGATTGTGCTGATTTCGGCAGCGCTGACAGCACCCGCGCACCTTCATCGACGGTCGCGCGCGCCGCATCGCGACCCTTGCCGCGCAGGCCAGGCTCGATTTCGATGAGTTCAAGCGGCAGCCAGTGCGACAGGCGTTTCTGGTATTCGGCGAAGCCCTGCACCACCCAGACGGGTGCGCGCTCGCCAACGGCGATAAGTCGAGCTTTCATCGGTGCGCAACTGCAGTCAGCGCTGGACCCGTTCCACGATGACGGCAGTGCCGTAGCACAACACTTCGGTCAGACCCGGCATGACCTCGGTAGCGTCGTAGCGCATACCGATGATGGCGTTGGCGCGCCGCTGCCGCGCATGCGCGAACATGTCGCGGTAAGTATCCGAGCGCGCCTGTTCGCACAGGTCGGTATAGATGGTGATGTTGCCGCCGAACAACGTCTGGAAGCCGCCGAGCAGATTGCCGACCACCGACCGCGAGCGGACGATAATGCCGCGGACGATGCCGAGATTCTCGACGACCCGGTAGCCGGGCAGTTCGAATGCCGTAGTCACCATCGCATCGGTCAACTGCGCAGCAGCGTCTGACGCGGCACGTGGCACGGACGGCGGTTGGCCGGGGATCGTGTTGTAGGGGTCGGACATGTTCACGAAGTCGACAGGGTGTTTCGGAAATAAAGCCGGAAACAGAATTCTGCTCAGATGCCGGCATCCGGCGGCTCATCGCCGACGGTCCACAGCCGTTCCAGCGCGTAGAACTCGCGCACCCGGGGCAGCATGACGTGGACGATCACATCGCCCAGATCGGCAAGCACCCATTCGGCTTCCCGCTCGCCTTCGACACCGAGCGGCATCACCCCGAGTTCCTTGACCTTGCGAACGACTTCGTCCGCGATCGATTTGACGTGGCGGGTGGAGGTACCGGACGCAACCACCATGTAATCGCAGACGCTGGTCTTGCCGCGGACATCGATTTCGATCCCGTCCTTGGCCTTCAGGTCTTCCAGAGCCAGATGGACCTGGCGCAGCAGCGCTTCGGCCGACGGCGCTGGGGTGGGCAGCACGGTTTTGATCACGTGCGCGTTATTGGAGTTGGACAAGAGCGATCCTCGCTTGGAATGACGGAATTATAACCCTGACGCTGCAGCGGACCCGGAAGAGACGCCATACAGCCCATGTTCCACGATGTATCGCGACACCGCCAAGGGCAGCATATGGTGCCAGGTCTCGCCCGCAGCGATCCGGCGCCGGATCTGGGTCGCCGACTCCACGTGCAAGGGCTGGCGCAGGCGCAGCACGTTGCCCCCGGGGCTCTCGCGCAGGGCTGCGGCGTTCAGGGTCCAGCGCGTGCCGACCAGCCGGGCGACCTCTGGGGGCAGGTGTTCGTCGAGTGCGCTGCCCGGGCGTTCGGCCACCACCCAGTGCGCGCCTGCGATGAGGGCTTCAGGCTCCTTCCAACGTGTGAGGCCGTGCAGGCTGTCGGCGCCGATCACAAACGCCAACGGAGCCTCCGCGCCGTGTTTCTCACGCAGTTCGCGCAAGGTGTCGACGGTGTAGCTGGGCATGTCGCGCTGCAGCTCGCGGCGATCCACGCGAAGCCCGGCCTGGCCTTGGATCGCCAGATCCAGCATCGCAGCGCGCTGTTCGGCGTTGGCGCCCGGGGCGGCGCGATGCGGCGGATCGGCGGCCGGCAGCATCCAGATTGTGGTGCCCAACGCATCGCGGGCGGCAAGCGCGATCGCGATGTGACCGTTGTGCACGGGGTCGAAGGTGCCGCCATAGAACGCTCGCAGTGGCTGGGACATCACGCGCCCGCCCGCGTGGACAACAGCGAACTCCCGCGGGCATCGGCAATTGCCAGCAACAGGCGCTCCAGCGCCAGCCAGGCATCGGCCGGTTCCTCGCCGATGCGCGGGCGGCCCTTGGCGATGCGGTCGACGCGCCCGGCTTCCACCACGAAACGCTCCCAACGCGCAGCGTCGTGACGCTGCAAAGCCCGGCGATAGACCGCCTGCTTGGCGTCCCAGACCCGCTGCGCCTTGAATTCGGCGGCCATATTGGCGCCCTTGGCCTGCGCCCGCGCCAGCAAGGCGGCGCGCTGCAGCTCCATCACCAGCATGCCCATCAGCGCCGGCACCGCTTCGCCCTCCGCGCGAAGTCCGTGCAACATCCGCAGCGCCTGCGCGGGCTGGCCGTTGAGGGTGGTATCGAGCAGCCGGAACACATCGAAACGCGCGGCGTCGGCGACATAGGACTCCATCCGCGCCAGATCGATCGATGCGCCGTCGGACAGCAGCGCCAGCTTGTCGATTTCCTGGGCGGCCGCCAGCAGATTGCCTTCGACCCGTTCGACCAGCCGCTCGACCGCATCGCGCTCGGCGCGCAGGCCCCGCAAGCGCAGGCGGCGCTCGACCCATTCGGACATTTCGTGCGGCTTCAGCGCCCAGGCGATGGCGTGATGGCCGACCCGGGCGATCGCCTCGCTCCATTTGCCGCCGTGCTGACGGCTCCAGTCTTCGCCGGTGATCAGCAGCACCACGTCGCTGGGCGGATTCGCACAGAATTCGCCGATGAACGCGGCGCCGTCTTTGCCGGGTTTGGCCGAAGGCAGCCGCACTTCAAGCACCCGCCGCGATGCGAACAGGCTCGGCGCATTCACGCTTTGCGCCAATTGATTCCAGTCGAAATCCCGGCCGTCGGCATCGAAGACCTCGCGCTCGCCGATCCCCTCGGTTTTTGCCTGCGCACGTACCGCATCGGCGGATTCGAGCACGCGCAGCGTTTCCGGACCCGCGATCAGATACGCCGGGCGCAGCGGCTCGCTGGCGAGCTGCGCGGCGAGGCGTTCTGGAGTCAGTTCCATCGCGGGGCCATGCGAAGCACGAAAGACTTGGCGCTCAGGGCGCCTCCGCGGTCCCGGGGCTGCGCAGCGCGGCGTCGATCCGGCGCAGGATCGCGGCGTTCATGTCCTTGCGCATTTCGTTGACCAGCAATTCGCGTTCGCTGTTGCGGCCAATGGAATCGCTGGG
>JAYVSK010000159.1:0-3515 GCA_043775395.1 Lysobacter sp.
TTCGGCGAATTCCTGCGCATGCACGAAGCGCGGGGCGAGCTGCGTATCCCCGAGATCGCACGCGCAGCGGCGCAGTTTTTCTGTCTGTTGAAGGGTGAAATACATATGCAGATGCTGTGCGGGATGTGCTGCCAGGCAAAACCCGAAGACATCGATGCCCACATCGCCGCTACCGTCAGTCTGTTCCTGCGCGCCCACGCTGCGACTTCGCCAAGTCCGGAATTTTCGGCATGAATACCGCTGTGGGCGTCGTCACAACACCGTCAGCCGCCGTGTCCACCGTCCTGGTGACTTCCGGCACTCAGCCGAAACCCGCTGTTGCGGCGATCCTGATGTCCGCAGCCGCAGCGCCGTCCCGGTAAACTTGCCCAGCCCCACCCGCTTCCCCCGAACGCGCCGTTGCCAGAGATTAAGAGCATGACGATCGATTACGCCAAAGCCCGCGAAACCATGGTCGAACAGCAGGTTCGTCCGTGGGAGGTGTTCGAACCCCGCGTCCTGGAGGCCCTGGCGCAGCTGCCGCGCGAGCGTTTCGTGGTCGAAGCGCACCGCGCGCTGGCCTATTCCGATCTGGCGCTGCCGATCGGGCACGGCGAATCGATGATGAAGCCGGTACTGGAAGGCCGCGCACTGCAGGCACTGGCGATCGAAGCCGGCGAAGATGTGCTGGAAATCGGCACCGGCAGCGGCTATCTCACGGCCTGTCTGGGCACTCTGGCGCGCGATGTCGTCAGTCTGGAACGCCACCCCGACCTCGCGCAGGCCGCGCGCGACCGCCTGCATGCGCAGGGCATCGGCAATGTCCGCATCGACAGCGCCGACGTGTTCGGCTGGGACAGCGAGCGACGATTCGATGCGATCTGCGTCGACGCCGCGGTCGCGACGGTGCCGTCGCGTTTTTTGCAGTGGCTGCATCCCGGTGGTCGTATTTTTGTAGTCCATGGCTTGGCGCCTGCGATGGAAGCCGCGCTTGTCCGGCATGCCGACAATGCTGCAGGTTTCCGGGTCGAGTCGCTGTTCGAAACCGAGCTGGCGTATCTGGCCGGTGCCGCGCCCGTTCCACGATTTCAATTTTAAGACGCCCGTTCGGTTTCCCCGCACCGTACGCGGATTGCCCCTACAACCAAGGATGCCCATGACCCGCCGCCCCATCGCTTTCGCTCTTGCAATGTGTCTGCTGCCGTTCGGCGCCCAAGCCGAGGATCTGCTGCAGTCCTACGAACTCGCACGCACCAGCGATCCACAGCTTGCTGCTGCGGAAGCCAGCCGCCTTGCCACCCGCGAAGGCGCCGTGCAGTCGCGCGCGGCGTTTCTGCCGCAGATCGGCGGTTCGGTCAGCGCCGATTACAGCGACACCAGTTCACGTCTTGGCAATGGGCTCAATCCGTCGGATGGTCGCGGCTCGCGCGCCTACGGCGTGTCGGTGGACCAGTCGGTCTTCGATCTGGGCAATATCAGCCGCAACCGTGCGCAACGTGCGCTTGCGGAGGGCGCAAACTTTCAGCTGGAGGCAGCTTCCGACTCCCTGATCACGCGCACATCCGCAGCGTATTTCAACGTGCTGGTCGCGATGGAGACGCTGTCTGCGGCGGAGGCCCAGGAAACCGCGCTGAAGAAACAGTTCGACTTCGCCGACAAACGGCTTGAAGTTGGTCTGGCGCCGATCACCGATGTGCACGAAGCCCGCGCCCAGTACGACCGCGCCCGTGCAAACACCATCGTGACCCGCAACGCGCTGGAAGACGCCTATCGCGCGCTGGAGGAAATCACCGGCAAAGACGTGCGGCTGCTGATGGCGCTGCCGCAGGATTTCCAGCCGCAGCTGCCCTCTGTGCTCGACGCTACCGGCTGGGTGCAGACGGCGATCGACAACAATCCGGCGCTCAAGGCCAAAGCACTGGAAGTGCGTTCGGCAGAAGCGGGCGTTGACGCCGCACGCGCCGGCCACCTGCCCAGCGTTGGTTTGCGCGGGTCCTACGGCAACAGCCGTCCTTTCGGCGAATCGATCGGCCCGATCGAAGTCGAATCGTCGAACAGTTCCACCATCGGGCTGACCGTCAGCATCCCGATTTTCGCCGGTGGCGCCACCCAGTCGCGCGTGCGTCAGGCGCTTGCCCAGCGCGATGCCACGGCCGATCTGCTGGAACAGCAGAAACGGGCATTGGTACGCAACACGCGAAACGCCTACAGCACGTTGGTCGCCGGGGTGAGCGAAGTCGAGGCGCGCAAGGCCGCAGTCTTCTCCGCGCGCAGCGCGTACGACGCTTCGCAGGTCGGGCTTGAAGTGGGCACACGCACGGTGCTGGATGTTTTGAACAACCAGCAAACGCTGTTCAACGCCGAACGCGAATACGCGCTGTCCCGCTACAACTTCCTGCAGAATCGCCTGCTGTTGGAACAGGCCGCCGGCACGCTTGATCTCGACGATCTGCAGGATGTGAATCGCCTGCTGACCGTGGATGCCACACTGAAGAGCTCGCCCTGACGGCCCGCAAGCGTTTTTCTGCATCGTCATGCGTAAAAAAGGCCGCTCGCCTTCGCAAAGCGGCCCTTTTCTTTTTTAGAGCGCCGGTTCGATCAATGCGAGCGTGCGCAGCAATGCGCCTCGCCCCTGATCGACCAGCGCGCGTCCCGCAGCCGCCATCCGCGCGCGCTGCCGATCGTCGTCCAGAAGCGCTTCGAGATGGGCCGCCACCCCAGCGGAATCGGAACCGATCTTCAGCGCCTGCGCGTTGCCAAGCTGATCGGCGATATCGCTGAAATTGTGCAGATATGGGCCGGTCACGATGGCTGTGCCGACAGCGGCGGGTTCGAGCAGGTTGTGCCCGCCCACCGGCTGCAGGCTGCCTCCCACGAACGCGACATCGGCACAGGCATAGAAACTCATCAACTCGCCGAGGGTATCGATGATGAACACCGCATCGTCGCGATCGGGCAGTCGCGTCAATCTGCGCGTCGCCACCTGCAGGCCGGTGTCGATCGCCAGCTGCGTCGCCGGACGAAAGCGCTCCGGATGTCGCGGCGCCCAGAGCATCAGCAGATCGGGCCGACGCATGCGCAGGTGACGGTCGATCGCCAACACCATCGCTTCTTCGTCCGGATGGGTGCTGGCTGCGATCCACACCGGGCGGCCGGCGATACGCGTGCGAAATGCGTGCGCGAACGCATCGATCGCCGGATCGACCCGAGTGTCGAACTTCAGATTTCCGCAGACAATCACCTGGTCGCTGCGCGCGCCCAGGCGCAGGAATCGCGCCGCGTCCGCGTCCGACTGCGCGGCGATCGCATGCATCGTGCGCAGGGCGCGGCCGACCAATGGGCGCAGGGTCCGATAGCCGCGCAGCGAGCG
The DNA here is from genome assembly GCA_043775395.1 of Lysobacter sp. GTDB lineage: Bacteria > Pseudomonadota > Gammaproteobacteria > Xanthomonadales > Xanthomonadaceae > Lysobacter_I. Next base: position 3,350 of record JAYVSK010000159.1, read on the forward strand.
TTCGGACAAACGCGCGTTGACCAGATACGCCGGCACGCCGTAATCGCGGCAGGCGAACAGCAGGTTTGGCCACAGTTCGGTTTCGACGATCAACGCGATCCGCGGGCGGAAATGCCGCAGAAAACGCGCGACCGCACCCGTCAGGTCATAGGGTAGATAGACGTGT
>JAYVSK010000160.1:0-6132 GCA_043775395.1 Lysobacter sp.
CGACGGCCGTCAGGGCCGCAGCGAGCCCGGCATCGCCGGCGTGGCGCTGTCCAACGGACGTACGCTTGCGATCACCGATGCGCGCGGGCGCTATCGTCTCCCGGTACTGCCGGGGCAGACCGTATTCGCGATCAAACCGGCCGGCTGGCAGCTGCACGCGGTCGATCCTGCGCGCCCCGGCGCCTGGCGCCATGTTCCCGCAGCCGCATCGAAGGCCGCATCGCTTGGGCTGAAATACGGCGGTATTCCGGCTGCACCGTGGTCGGGCCGCTTCGATATCGCGCTTCGCCGCGCGCCCGCCGGCGATGGCTGGCTGGAAGTGCGGGTATTCGCCGACCCGCAGGCGAAGTCTCTCGCCGATATCGATTACTACGCCCGCGACATCGTCGACAGCGTGCTGGCACAGGCGGCCGTGGGAGCGCATCGCCCGGCACTCGGCCTGAGCCTCGGGGATGTCGTTGACGACACGCTGGATCTCTATCCCGCCTTGAACGCGCAGACCCGCCGTATTGGCGTGCCGTGGCTGCACGTCGCCGGCAACCACGATATCGACAAGGACGCGGGGCGCGACGAGGATGCGCTGCAGACGTTCCGCAACACCTTCGGCCCCGACACCTTCGCATGGGAAGAGCGCGAGGCCACCTTCATCGGCTTCGACGACGTGATCGCGCTGCCCGGCCAAAGCCCGGCCTACATCGGCGGTCTGCGTGAGGATCAGTTCGCGTTCCTGGCAGCGTATCTGCCGCGCGTACCGAAGGATCGCCTGCTGGTGCTGGCGATGCATATTCCGCTGTTCGAGCCGGACGGCCGCGATACGTTTCGCGATGCCGATCGCGCGCGTCTGTTCGCGCTGCTGCGCGATATTCCGAAGGTACTGATACTCAGCGGCCACAGCCACAGCCAGCAGCATTGGATGCACGATGCGCGCACCGGCTGGCAGGGCGCTGCGCCGCTGCACGAATACAACGTCGGCGCCGCTTGCGGTGCGTACTGGGGCGGGGTGAAGGATGCGGCCGGCATTCCCGACACCACGATGTCCGACGGCACGCCGAACGGCTACGCCAGCCTTGGTATCGGCCGCGATGGCGGCTATGTGCTGGGCTGGCATCCTGCGCGCGATCCGCAGGACAGTCAGATCGGCCTGTACGCGCCGAAGGTGCTGCGGAAGGGCGCGTATCCGGCGTACGGCGTTTACGCGAATGTGTACATGGGCCGCGACGACACCCGCGTGGAGTTCCGGATCGACGACCGCGAGTGGACGCCGATGCGCCGCACCGCGGTACCGGATCCGCGCCTGCTGCGCGAGAACCTGCTCGATGCCGATGCCGACGCGCTGCGCGGCTACGACCGGTCGCCGGAAGCGACGGATTCACCGCATTTGTGGCGCGGCACGCTGCCCACCGGCCTTGCCGCAGGCATGCATCGCATCGAGGTGCGTGCGTTCGATGCATGGCGCGGCGAAGTGCGCGCGCACAGTGAATATCGCCTGCAGAATCCGGAGCATTGAGCATGGCCGATGTCAGACCCGGTCTGCCCGACGACCTGCCGGTGCTGCCCTTCGCCGATGCGGCGGCATGGGACATCTGGCTGATCGCGAATGCCGCAGCGAAAGGCCTGTGGCTGAAGATCGCGAAAAAAGAGTCCGGCATTGCCACCGTCACCTACGATCAGGCGCTGGAGGTCGCACTGTGCCACGGCTGGATCGACGGCCAGAAGCGTGGTTTCGACGGCGATTATTTCCTGCAGCGCTTCACGCCGCGCCGGCCGAAGGGATTGTGGTCGAAGATCAATATCGGCAAGGTCGAGCGGCTGATCGCCGAGGGCCGGATGCGCGCAGGCGGCGCGCGCGAGGTCGATGCCGCCAAAGCCGACGGGCGCTGGGATGCCGCCTATGACGGTGCGCGCAGCATGGAAGTACCGCCCGAGCTGGCGGCGGCGTTAGCGAAGAACAAAAAATCGCGCACTTTCTTCGAGATGCTCGACAAAACCAACCGCTATTCCGTGTGCTGGCGGGTGCAGACCGCGAAGAAGCCCGAGACCAAAGCCAAGCGCGTCGAAGTGTTGATCGCGATGCTTGCGCGGGGCGAGAAGATTCATTGAGCGTCTGCTCAACATGTCTTTCGAGCGCACTGCCTTCAACCGGACATTGGCCAGCACTTTGTCAACGCAATTGTCAACAAACACAGAGAACGCTGATCACCGCATCTGTAGCGCTATTTCTTCGACTTGGACGCGTGTTCGTCTTTCTGCTTCGAGGCTTTCTCGACACTGATTGGCGCGTTCGGTGCAGGCACGGTAAAGGCCACCTTCGGCCCCGCTATCAGCTGCGATTGCCAAGCCTGCAGACGCGGCAGAATATGTTTGCCGATCTTGATCTGAGGCCGCGACGGACGAAAGTCTTCGACTTCCTCGCGCTCGGCGATCCGCGCTTTCGCGATATCGAATGCAGCGACGAAATCCGTAGTGTCGTTCAGTGCATCGATCAGCCAGGCGCGGCCGAAATAAGTGGCATCCGAATCCGGGCCGCAGCCGAATGATGTCCGGTTTTTATGTGCGGCGGTCAGGATCAAGGTGTTGTCGTCCTTCAGCGCGGACACGAAACCGCCTGAGTAGCAGGCTGAAATCACCAGCACGCGATTGCGGATGCCCGCGTCGTCCAGCGCCGCGCGCAATTCGCGCGGATCGATCAGGTCGAAGTAGTCCGGGCCCATCTGTACGAACAGCTGATGCTGCGGCGTGCCGTGCATGGTCATGAACAGCAGCAGCAGATCCTGATCCTGATCCATCGCTTTGCCGACGCCGGCCAAAGCGGTGCGCAGATTGTCCAGCGTCGCCAGCGGATGCGGCGAAACGCCGAGGCTGTCCTGATGATTGATCAGCGTGAGCACCCGGCCGCGCGCGCCGAAACGCTGCGTCATCAGCGTTTCCAGATAGACGGCCTCGTTGCGGAAGACATCCTCGGTGCTGTCGCCGCCTACGCCGACAACGTACAGATCGGGCTGACCCGGACGCTGCGGCGCGAGTCCGGCCACCGCGGAATCCAGCAGTACGCGCTGGCGCTCGCGCAGCGCGGGATCTGCCAGCCCCTTTGCAACGACGCTGTCGGTGACGCAAAGCACCGCCAGGATGCACAGCAGCAGACAGCGTAGACGGGTCATGGCGATTGCGTGGGCTCGTTGGGATTGATGAGGTCGAAGCGCTCGACGCGCCGATGGCCGTGCGCGGCATCGCCGAGGCGCGGCTGCGGGTAGTCATCGAGACGATCGATCAACGCGGTGCGCATGCCTGCCTCGCGCGCGGCGTCGAGCTCTTCGACCACATCGGACAGGAACAGGATCTCGTCGGCCGGCCGATCCAGCCGGCGCGCGATCTCGCGATAGCTGCCCGCATCACGTTTGTGCCCGACTTCGGTATCGAACCACGCCTCGAAGAGTCTGCTGAGATCTCCTGCATCGGTGTGGCTGAAAAAAAGTTTCTGTGCCGGCACCGAACCTGATGAATACACCGCCATCGGATGCCCGGCGGCGCGCCAGTCGCGCAGCGTCGCGGCGGCGTCCGGATAGATATGCGCGCTGAAGTCGGCATTGCGGTAGCCGTCGCTCCAGATCATGCCCTGCAGCGCTTTGAGCGCAGTGTGTTTGCGGTCTTCGTCGATCCAGCGCTGCAGGGTCTCGACCAGCGCATCGTCGTTGAACGCAATGCCGTGTTCCAGCGCGCCCTGCTCGATCGCGACGATTTCCAGCCAATGCCGCACCTGCAGCGTATCGCCATGCGCGCGTACGAACGCGGGCAGCGCATCGCGCGCATAGGGAAACAGCACATCCTTCACGAACGAGATGCTGCTGGTGGTGCCTTCGATGTCGGTGAGGATCATCGTGGTCATGCTGCTTGTCCCTTCTCGAATCGCGGAAACCGCTGCGCGATATCCGTGCCGGTGAAATGACCGACCCAGCCGTCGGGCTGCTGGAAAAAGCGGATTGCGACAAAACTGGGTTCCGGACCCATGTCGAACCAGTGGGTGGTGGCGTCGGGCACCGAAATGAGATCGCCGGCTTCGCACAGCACTTCGTAGACCTTGCCGTTGACGTGCAGGCTGAACAAGCCGGCGCCGGCGACGAAGAAGCGCACTTCATCTTCCCTGTGCAGATGCTCGTCGAGGAATTTAGAACGCATGGCGTCGCGGTTCGGGTGATCTGGCGCGATGCTCACCACGTCGACGGTCGTAAAGCCGCGGGCGGCGCTGATCCGGTCGATATCGCGCTGATAGGCGGCGATGATCGCTTCGGACGGGTCGCCCGGCTGAATCGGCTGCGACGACTGCCATTGTTCGAAGTCCACGCGGATGGTGGACAGGGCCTCGGCGATCGCCGCGTAGTCGTGGGTGACCGACAGCGGGACATCGGGGCGGTCTTCGGCATAGATGCGCAGGCGGCTCATGGCGGGTGGATCCTGGGACCGACGTGGATCAGATGACTATGGGGGAGGGTGGGGCGCGGATCAATGTCGTTGAGGTTTTGTGGGAGGGGCTTCAGCCCCGATCTCTCGTCTCGCCGACGTCGGGGCTGAAGCCCCTCCCACAATGATCAACCGCGCAGGCGCAGTAGATCCAGCTCGCAGCCCAGTAGAAACTCGAACGCATCGAGATGCCGCCGCGCTTCGGCCATCGTCCGGCCCCAGGCGTACAGCCCATGGCCGTCGATCAGATAACCCCACATCGGGTTGGCATCGAGCAGGGTTTCCACCTGCGCCGCCAGCGCCGGCATGTCCTGGGTGTTGGGCAGCACCGGCAGATCGAGCGCGGCCTCATGGGTGTGGTTGCCGGCGAACGCCTTCAGCAGTTCATACCCTTCCAGATGCACGCGGCCAGCGCCGCCGTACAGGCGGGAAGCGACGGTCTGATTGTGCGAATGGGTGTGCAGCACGCAGCCGATCTCCGGAAAACGCCGGTAGAGCTGGGTGTGAAGCAGGGTCTCGGCGGACGGACGGTGGTCGCTGCCGACGGCGCGGCCGTCGAAGTCCACCACCATGATGTCGTCGCGGTTCAGCCGGCTCTTGTCGCGGCCGGAGACGGTGATCGCCGCATGGCGGTCGTCCAGGCGCTGGGAGAAATTGCTGCTGGTCGCTGGCGTCCAGCCGGCGACGGCCAGTTCGCGGATATTGGCGATCAGCTCATCGGCCAGCGCCTGCAGCCGTGCGGTGTCGTAGGGGGCGGTGTTCATGGGGTCAGTTTAGCGGAACCCGGTTTCGCTGCCAGCGCCACGGATTTTCGCTGCCGCGATCTGCGGCCACAAAAAAACGGCGCGGAATTCCACGCCGTTTTTTTCATGCGAACAGCGCGTTATTCATGCTGCTGAAGGCCCTTCTGGAGCCGCGAATTACGCATCCCATACACGAAATAAAGCACGATAGCGGCTAGAACGTACCACGCAAAGAATATCAGCACGCGAGTTTCAACCGTAAAGATCAGTGCGAAACAAGCGACGATGCCGAGGGCTGGCAGTACCGGATACAGTGGGACTTTGAAGCCGCGAGGGATTTCCGGGTGGGTCTTGCGCAGCCAGATTACTGACAGGCAAACGATACCGAAAGCCGCAAGCGTACCGACCGAAGTCATATCGCCAAGTGTGTTGATATCGAAGAACGCCGCCGCAATAGCAGTGATCAGGCCGACCAGGATAGTGTTGACCCAAGGTGTCTTGAACTTTGGATGCACCTTGGCGAACACGCGCGGCAACAGGCCATCGCGCGCCATCGTATAGAAGATGCGTGTCTGACCGTACATCAGCACCAGGATCACTGAAGTAAGGCCGATGATCGCTCCTACCTTGATGGTTTTTGCGAACCAACCCCACTGTGGGCCGAGCGCATCGACCGCCACGGCCACCGGATCGGGCACGTTGAGCATTTTGTAGTTGACCATCAAGGTCATCACGATCGATACGAGGATGTACAGCACAGTGCAGACCAGAAGTGAGCCGATGATGCCGATCGGCATATCGCGTTTCGGATTTTTCGCTTCCTGCGCCGCAGTAGAGACAGCATCGAAACCGATGTAAGCAAAGAAGACCACGCCGGCCGCGCCGAGGATGCCCATGATGCCGCCATAGGCATGGGTGATACCTTGCCGGGTCG
>JAYVSK010000161.1:0-4372 GCA_043775395.1 Lysobacter sp.
GATGCGGCCGGTATCGGCGTCGACGATCACGGTCGGACGCGTCGGCGCGCCGCCGCGGGCGGTGTCGGCGAAATACGACACGACATACGCTTTGCGGGCGCGGCTGTTGTCGTCGATGTGAATCATCAGTTCGGATTTTTCGGCGGAAGTGCGCATGAAGCCAAGGCGGTTGCCCAGCCCTGCGCTCTTGCCTACCGCCAGCGCACGACGGCTGCTGAGACGCGGCTGCCCGGCTGGGATCTCGTTCGCGAGACCGGAGATCTTCCGGCCGAACAGGGTGCGGACCGCGCCAGTGGCGTCCTCGTTGACGACGACGTGCTCGCCAAAGATCGGCAGACCGCGGAACGTCTGCCGATACCGGTGGTTGCGAATGCCCAGATCCGTCTTTCGATCGAGCAGGACCAGGCGCGATTCGGCATCCAGATCCAGCGTCTGTTCGTGACGGGTGTGAACCATTTTCACCGTGCCGGACGCGTCGATGGCGGCATTTTTTTGTCCGATCCGGACGATGTTCTGCTGGTGCAGATCGCTGCGGACAGCTGCGGATGCTGCGGTGGCGGCAATGCCACAGAGGCAGAAGGCAATTGCGGTTGCAAGATGATGCTTGCGCGGGTGGACGATCATGTTAGAACTCTCCTTGGTTTTGGGGCGGATGCCCTGCTGCATGGCATGCTTCGTCATGAAGATGCCGGATTCTGTCGATGTGTCGCTCTATGGGCGGGACGACTCAGGCGCCGGATTCATGGACGCGATGCGGTTGATCGGGTGCAGCCAAGGTTAGACCGGGCTTGTCGCGTGAATTGAGACAAAGCCGCTCAATGCGTTGGGAAGACAGGTTTTCCTGCTTATGCGAAAAAAGAAGCGAACGTGTTTCTCTGGAATTCCGGCCAATTGCTTTTCGGCACCGAGAAGTTAAAAAAAAACTAAAAAAAAGTAAAAAACCTGTATAGAAAAATGACATCTCGAGTTGAACGTTCTCTATACTCGCCCGCACATCCAGGAGGCCATATGCGTCGCACGTTGCGGTTTGGGGTAGCGCGTCAAATTCGAGGCATGTCCGGGCGTTGGCTTGCTGCAATCGGCTTGGTGCTTGCTTTGGCGGTCTTGCCGGGCTGCAGCGATAAACAAACCGGACAACTGCCTGAAGTCAGCGGTGAGGCAATCAAAGCAAAGCCCAGTGAAATCAAGGGCTTCGCGCTGATTCGTGCCTACCCAGACCAGGATGGCGATACGTTGGCGATCGCGCTGGAGTTCTCCATGCCGCTGGTCGGCACGCAGGATTTCGACAAGCTCATTACCTTCGCTACGTCGGTCAAGGACAAGAGCGGCTGGAAGCTGGACGACAGCGGCAAGATCCTGCGCTTCCCGTTTGTTACCGCGAACACCGAATACACCCTCACTGTCTCCGGCAAGCTGGCCGCCGCGGATGGCAGCGTGCTGGGTCATGACATCGAGCAGAAGGTCTACACCGGCGAACTCGATCCCGCCGTCGGTTTCGCTTCGCAGGGCAGCGTGTTGCCAGCGCGTGACAGCCGCGGCCTGCCGGTAGTGTCTGTGAACGTGCCCGAGGTGGACGTCGAATTCCTGCGCGTGCGCGAAAAGTCGCTGCCGCAGTTTTTTTCCCAATACCAGCGCGGCGGTCGTCGCAGCGGTTGGGATCTGGACAACGAGTACGACGAAGGCGAATCGCTCTCGAAGCTGGCTGAGCCGGTTTACACCAACCGTTTCGTGCTGGGCGGCAAGCCCAATGAACGCGCAGTCACCTATCTGCCGATCCAAGACATCGACGAGCTGCAGGAACCAGGCCTTTATTTTGCGGTGATGAAGCGTACCGGCCAGTTCCGCGAACAGTACGAAACCACATTCTTCACGGTCAGCGACATCGGTCTGCACGTGCGCGCGTACAAGGACAAACTGTTCGTCCATACCGCGTCGCTGCAGGACGGGTCGGGCATCAACGGCGTCGATCTGCAGATTATCGATGCCGCCGGCGAAACTACTCTTAAAGGTGAGACCGACCGCAACGGCAACGCGATGCTGCCGTACAAGCTCGATGGCGCGCACGTTCTGGTCGCGCGCCGCAGCAGCGATATCTCGATGCTGCCGTTCAACCAGCCGGCGTTGGATCTATCCGAATTCGCGGTCAGCGGCCGTGAGCCGGCGTGGTTCGATGTGTTCGCATGGGCAGGGCGAGACCTGTATCGCCCCGGCGAAGTCGTGCGCATCTCCGCGCTGCTGCGCGACAACGACGGCAAGCCCGTGCCGATGAAGGGCAAGAAGACGCAGTCATTATTCGTGCGTCTGAAACAGCCCGACGGCAAGCCCTTTATCGAAAGCCGGATCGAAGCCGGTGCGCAGGGTTATTACAGCTTCGACAAACTCATCCCGGTCGAAGCGCCGACCGGCCGCTGGCAGGTGGAATTCCGCACCGATCCGGCCAGCAGCGAAGCGGTGCAGGGCATGAGCCTGCGGATCGAGGAATTTCTGCCCGAACGCATGAAGCTTGACCTGGCCACCGCCGATGCGGAGCTGAAGCCCGGCAAACCGCTGAAGCTGGAAGCCACTGGCGCCTATCTCTACGGTGCGCCAGCCGCTGGCAATCGTTTTACCGCCAAGCTTGCGGTTGCGGTGGAACAGCACCCGGTCGAAGCCATGCCGGGCTATTTCTTCGGCGACCCCACGTTGAGCCTGCCGAAGGATGCCAAAGACGTCATCGATACCGAACTCGATGACACGGGCAAACTGTCCGAGGACATTGCATTGCCGGAGGAAGCGAAGCCTGCATCGCCGATTGCGGCGATCGTGTCCGGCAGCCTGTTCGAGACCGGCGGACGCAGCGTCAACCGTTCGATCAAGCGCGTGCTGTGGCCGGCGGATGCGCTGGTTGGCGTGCGCCCGATGTTCGACGACAAGGAAGGCGCCGACAGCGACAGCAACGCCGGGTTCCAGCTGATGCGCGTGGGCAGCGACGGCAAGCCGCGCCCGGCGAAAGGTCTCAAGGTCACGCTGGTGCGCGAGCATCGCGATTACCACTGGAATTACGACAACGACGAAGGCTGGGACTACGACTTCACTTCGCGCTTCGACAACGTCGAGACGCGCACGGTCGATGCCGGCATGACCGCGATCAAGTTCGATTTTGCGGTCGAATGGGGCAGCTATCGCGTCGATGTGCTGGACCCGGCCACCGGTCTGATCACCCGCTATCCGTTCGAAGCCGGCTGGAGTTGGGACGATGAGAATCGCGGCCTCGATGCGCGCCCCGACAAGGTGAAGGTCTCGCTGGACAAGACCGCGTACAACACCGGCGACACCGTCAAAATCACGCTGACGCCACCGCACGACGGCAAAGGCCTGCTGATGGTCGAGGGCGGCGATCGCATGATCTATGTGCAGGATGTCGACGTGAAGCGCGGCAGCAGCTTCGAGATCCCGGTCACCAAGGATTGGGAGCGTCACGATATCTATATCACCGCACTGGTGTTCCGCGGCGGCAGCGCGTCCGACAAAATCACCCCGGCGCGCGCCGTGGGCGTGGCCTACGTGCCGATGGACCGCACTTCGCGCCGCGTCGATGTCGGCTTGTCGTTGCCCAAACAGATGCGTCCGGAGCAGACGCTGACAACCACGGTCGCGGTGCCGAAACTCGCCGGCCAGGATGCTTACGTGACGGTATCGGCGGTTGATGTCGGCATCATCAACATCACCCGGTTCCCGGTGCCCGACGCCAACACGCATTTCTTTGCCCAGCGCAGGCTTGGCGTGGATGCCTACGATGTCTACGGCCGCATCATCGAAAGCCTGGAAGGCGAGATCGGCAAGATCCGCTTCGGCGGCGACATGGCGCTGCAGCCGCTGGCGCAGGCGCGCAGACCCACGTCGAAAGTACAGACGGTCGATCTGTTCTCCGGCCCGGTGAAACTCGATGCCAAGGGCAACGCCAAGATCGCGCTGAAGGTGCCCGATTTCAACGGCACGCTGCGGGTTTCGGCGCTGGCGTATTCGGCCGATCACTACGGAAACGGCGATGCGGAGATCATCGTGCGTGCGCCGATCGTCGCGGAAGCAAGCTATCCGCGCGTGCTCGCACCGGGCGATCGCAGCAACGTCACCCTCGATCTCACCAACTTCACCGGTAAAGCCGGCGATTTCGCGGTGAAAATCGAAGGGCTCGGTCCGTTGACGGTGGCACAGGGCGCGCGCAGCGCGAAGCTGGCCATCGGCGGCAAGACCACGCTGACCTTCCCGCTGACCGCAGGCGAGAGCTATACCACCGCGAAGATCCACGTGCAGGTCAACGGCAATGGCTTCAGCGTCGACCGTCGCTTCGACGTGCCGGTGCGTCCGGCCTGGCCCAGCGTGCTGCGCGCCA
>JAYVSK010000162.1:0-10213 GCA_043775395.1 Lysobacter sp.
GCGACCGGACGCTGCATGTACAGCGCCTCCCAGTCGCGGGAGCCGCTGGCGATGCGCTTCAGCTCCAGCGCGGCCTCGGAATACCGCTCCGGGCACAGCGCCTGCCCAACCTCGCGGCCCAGCGCATCGCCTTCCAACGCCAGCGCAGGCAGGTTGATGACTTCCCAGTGCTCATGCGCGTGTTCGCGCATCAGCCAGCCGGCCAAGTCGTCCTCATGCCAGCGGGTGTGCATGAGGATCAGCACCGCGTCTTCGGCCAGCCGCGAATAAACGACCGACCGATACCAGTCCTTCACCCGCTCGCGCACGACCTCCGAATCGGCTTCGGCGCGCGACTTGAACGGATCATCGATGACGAACAGCTTCGATGAGAAGCCCGTACCGCCGCCCAGGACCGTCGTGCCGTAATACTGACCGCCGGCCGTGGTCATGAAGTCGGTCTTCGCCGTGCTGCTGCCATCGAGACAGGAGCCGGGGAAGATCGCGCGGTGCAACGGCGAGCCGATCAGGTCGCGCACGGCCTTGCCGTTGCGCTCCGCCAGATCAACGCCGTAGCTCGCCGCGATCACCGGCCAATCGGGGTGCCGGCCCATCACCCAGGCTGGCAGCTTGCAACTGATGAGCGCGCTCTTGCCATGCTGTGGCGGGGCAAAGACAAGCAACCGGCCGTGTCCGCGCCGAATCGCTGCCTCCAGTTTGCGGCACAGGAACTTATGCCACGCATACGGCACGTAGCGCGGATCGACCGCGCAGCAGTAGGCCAGCAAGTTGTCGCGCGCGGCCGTCAACAGCGCCGCGACCTGCGCGTTACTCGCTGCCACCACCAACGCCGGATGCTCCGTCATGGGGCAAGCCCTCCAGCACCGCCTGCGCGACGCGCTGCAACTGCTCAGGGGTCAACGCCTGCGCCGCGTCGAACACGCCGACCGCGCCGCCGACTTCGACCTTGCTGCGGTCGGCATAGGCGGTGCTGAGTTTGGATGCCCGCCAGCGCAGATGTTGCGCCAGCTCGCGTGCCTTACCCAGCGTCAGCACATCCTTCGCCGCCCGAATCTCCGCTTCGGCTTCTTCGTCCCAGAACCGCGCCGCCATCCCCGCCGCCTCGCGTGCGCGCGCGGAACGGTTAGCTTCCGCCGCCAGCCACAGCGACAGCGCCCCGTGCGTCTTGCTGTACTCCGCTGCAATCTCGCGGTAGGACTCACCCGCCGCGATGCGTTCGCACACGTCGTCCAAGTCCCAGTCGCGGCGAACCAGTGCCGCTGACGCTTGATCCTGCGGCAGTGGCTTCGCAGGCTTGCGCCTGCGCTTGCCGCGCGGGTCTTGGCTGGCGTTCACGCCAGCACCGACACCACCGTCGCCAGCGCGCCCGCGACGAAGGCACCGACCACCGCGCCTCGCCAGAACAGGCAGACGCCGCAATCGGTCCACAGCCGCAGCGGCAGCCATGCCAGCACGCGCATCCAGAAGCTCACGGGCGCGTCGGTGGGTTCGGCGACGGGCGCGGGGGCGGATTCGCCGGAGGCGTCGCTGCCGGCGTCGGCGAGGACGGCGGGCGCGGAAGGTTCGGGCGCTGGATCGGTCTGCGGCAGGGTGTGCAGCTCATGCGAGTCGTTCCTGGTCATGGTGGCGATGGCCTGAAGTGAGGGGGAGGTTTGAGATGGCGCGGTCATGGCACCGCGTGCGCGACCGGAATGTGTTCGCGGATCAACCACGCGCTCACGTCGAAACTCGGACACGCCTTGCCGGGCTGCACCTCGCGATGGCCGATGACGCGGGCCTGCGGAAATTGCTGCAGCAGCTCGATCACCAGCGCGCGCAGCGCGGTCCACTGCGCTGGGGTGAAGTTGTTCTCCGGCACCATCTGTTGCCGGAGGCGACGCACGCCGCCGACCAGACAGATGCCGATGCTGGTGCGGTTGTGCTGCACCGCATGCGCGCCGATCTGATCGATCGGTCGGCCGTGTTCGACGACGCCATTGCGGCGAATGACGAAGTGATAGCCGACGCCCTCCCAGCCGCGCGCCTTGTGCCAGACATCAATCTGGGCGACGCCAATATCCGCGTCCGCCGGGGTGGCACTGCAATGCAGGATGAGCGTGTCGATAGGACGCATGTCGTCACCATGAGAAAGGCCCGCTTGCGCGGGCCTGTTCGAGTCGGAATGTGGAAGCGGGGGCCGGAGTTGCACCGACGGCTCGGGTGGATGAAACCCGCGAGTTGCTGCTACTCCACCCCGCGATCGCAGCAGCAAGTCCGCGTGTATCCAGAATCCCGATTTTTTGCGGAGGTATCACCTCCGCACGCACACCATCGTCGTGCGCCTCGGTTGCATCACACGCGCGACACAGGATCGACCTCTTCGCAATCCCGCAGCGCCGCCGCCAATTGCCTGCGCGCCTTAGATTCCACATCAGACAGCAGCCGTAACAACCACTCGTACATCGGACGCCAAGTGCGCCGGTACGCGGCCTCATCGCGCTTAATGCGCGCCGCGCGCGCGCGATCAGACACCGGCAACACACCACGCCCCGCACACGTTTCGCAAACAACGCGCAGCGCTTCCAACATCATCTCGCCAGCGCCGCTGCAGTCCGGGCACAGATTCGGTCGCGCCAGTTCTTCCAACACCGCGCGCCGGATCACGACGTGCATCTCCGGCCGCCACGGCCAGACCGCGTCCTTCGCCAACGCCGCTTTCGCACGCAAGCCCGCGATCCGCACGCGCGTATCGGTCAAAACACGGTTCGTCATGAACGCCGCTTCCTCCGCGCAGTGCAGTTCCAGTTGTGCGACTTCCAGCACCTGACGACGACGCGCGAACTCCGTGCGCTGCTCCTCCGCAATCGCTTCGTACAACGCCTCGCGGTTTAAGCGCGCGCCCTCGGGCCACCACAGCGCACACAGCACTTCACGCCCCAGCCCTGCTGGCACGAACGCCAGCGCCGCCGCAACATCCTGCGGGGTCAATTCGCATCCGCCGCCGCTGCCCACTTCAAAGCGGGACGTGGCGGGATTGAGGCGCGCGAGCATGCGGCGCACATCGGTCATGGCTTCTTCTCCTGAAAATAGTTCGAGTCGCGCGCAAACGCGGCTGGCATTTCAAAGTCATGCAGGGCCGTCATTGGTCGTCCTGCGCATACAGCCCCCAGCGCGCGCGAGTTTTGCTGGCGCGCGTCGGGCGGTGGGATAGGGGTGCTGGTATCGGACTTGGCGGATCGTCGCAGTCATCGATACGTCCAATGTCCAGCCGGCTGCGCCCCCACACGCGCCCGGTCACACCTTCGCGCTGCTTGGCGATGTTCAGCTCCACGAAACCGGGATACTCGCTCGGGCGGTCTTCCTGCTCCGCGTAGTAATCGTCACGGTAGATGAAGACGATCAGGTCGGCGTCCTGCTCGATGCTTCCGGACTCGCGCAGATCCTTCATCACCGGGCGCTTGTTCGGACGCGCTTCGACGCCGCGGTTCAACTGCGCCAGCAGCATCACCGGACAGCCCAGTTCCTTGCCAAGCGCCTTCAGGTCGCGCGTGATCTCGCCGATCTCCACCGTCTCGCGGGTCTTGCCCGGCAGCGGCATCAGGTGCAGATGGTCGATGACGATCAAATCGACCGGCGCGCGCAGATGTTCCCGGCGCGCGCGCGCGACGATCTGCCCACAGGAGAGCGAAGGCGTGTCGTCGATCACCAAGCCAGCACCGCGCATGCGGCGCACGCCTTCGGTGACGCGACCCCAGTACAGCTCGCTCTCCGGTGCATCGTCGATGGGCTTGCGCAGCCATTGCAACGGCACTTCCGTGACCGATGCGATACAGCGGTTGAAGATGCTGATGTCGGTCATTTCCAGATTGAAGAACAGCACGCGCTTGCCGCTCAGGGCGTTCACCGTCGCCACGTTGATCGCAAAGGCGCTCTTGCCCATGCCCGGCCTGCCGGCAGGGACGACCAGATCGCCCGGCATCAGGCCGCCGGTCATCGCGTTGAACTTCGCCCACGGCGTCGCCAGTCCGCACAGAGCGCCCTTCTCGTCGTAACGGCGCTGTAAATCCGCGAACCAGCGTTGCGCCACGTCCTGCATCGTCTTCACACCGCCCGCACGCGGGTTTCCGGCCAAACGCGCAATCGCGTGCTGTGCTTCGGCGATCAGGTCGCGCGTGTCGCGGCCTTCTGGCTGGAAGCCGGCGTTGACGATGATTGAGCCCAGATCGATCAACTGCCGCAGCTTCGCCTTGTCCGCGACGATTTCGGCATACGCGGTGATGTTGGCCGCCGATGGTGTGGTGCTGGCCAGCTCGACGAGGTACGCGCCGCCCGCCACCTGTTCACCGAGTCCCTGCCCTTCGAACCACTCGCCCAGGGTCACGGCGTCGTAAGGACGCGGCTTCTCGGCCAACTCGCAGATCGCGCGGTAGATCAACTGGTGGTCGCGCCGATAGAAATCTTCCGGCCGGACCCAATCCGCGATCCGCACCAGCGCATCCGGCGCGAGCATCAACCCGCCCAGCACCGCCTGTTCGGCTTCGATGGACTGCGGTGGTACGCGCCACTGCTCCATCCGGCTGTCGTCGCCGTCGCGGAAGCGCGCGTTCACTGCGCGCGCTCCATGCGGTCCATCGCAGCCTCGAAGATTTTGGTGACAACATCCGCCCGCAGCAGGTAATCGAAGTTCGGCCGCCAGTTCGCATGCGGCTCACGGTACGGCCCCGTGCCGTTGTGGAAATCGTCGTCCTGGCACTCGGCGAAATACGCCTGCCAGAATCCCAAGCTGCGCCGCTGCGGCGATGCCTGCCATGCGGAGCGAATCAGCGTGCGCCGCTTCGGCGTCAGATCACGCGCTCGGTTCAAGTTCACCATCGCCGCGTTGTAGGCAGCGATGATGGCCTGATACGGAATTCGGTCGGGTGCGTCGCCGTCAGGCGATGCACAAGAGTTCTTTTCTTTTTCTAGTGCTGGTGTTGGTGTTGGTGGGGTCGGGCCGTCGGACTTCGACGGACTTTTGTCGGCCTGCGGTCGGACTGTCGGACTGGCGTTGGACGGCTGTCGGACTGTAGTCGGGCTGTCGGACTGCGCCGGCTCCCCTGGGGTCGCTTCCGACGCGGCCAGCGCGCGCTGATGCCCGCTAGGACGGTTCCTGCGATCCCAGTCACGCTTGTACTCGGCGCGCTCCGCTTCGTTGCGGATGCCGGCGTATTTGCCGTGGTTGAGGAGTCGCCATCCACCGTCGATCGCTTCGATCCGACGACCGTCTTCAGCCTGTGTGCGGCTGTACGGGTCGGGCGCAAAAAACGCCGCGAGCGCCATTTCTGTTTCGGCTAGCGTCACGTTCGCACGGCGGGCAAGCCCCGGAATCGCGCCGTAGACGTGGCCCTGCGCGTCCGCCATCGCCAGCAGCGTCACCCACACGATGCGCGTGCTGTAGGGCTCGCCCCAGACGGTCGATTCGGTGATGCTCGAAAACAGCTTGGTGTAGGTGTCGCTCATCGCGCGACCTCCGACCTGCAGGGCATCACGGGCAGCGTGCAACGCACTGCGCTCATGGCGTCCGTTCCTGATGTGCGTTCGCTGCGCCGACCAGTTCAGGCGGTAGCGTTGACGCGAGCGACAGCAGAGCTGCGCAGACGCAATAGCTCGCGCCTCTCGGCTGTCTGCCGGTCTTGATTCGGTGGATCGTGGATTGGGAGCAGCCCGCTTTGTGTGCGAGCCGTGCTTGAGTCCAGCCGGCATTGAGCAAGCGGATAACGGCGTCTTGGGGGTTCATGACCAAAGACTATGCGCTATCGGATATTCAATCAATCCAAATAAAGGCACCTTGCGCATATAATTCTAATATGCATAATTGAGCCATGAGCCCGCCTCGCCAAGCCTCACCCTCCCACATCGGCCGCAACCTGCGCATCCTCATGGATCAGCAGGGTATCCACGAGACCGCGCTCGCGCGCGCGACTGGCGTGCCGCAACCCACCGTCCATCGCTTGCTCAATGCCAACACGCATGACCCACGCGACAGCACTGTGCGGCCGTTGGCCGACTACTTCGGCGTCACGGTTGAGCATTTGCGCACGGAGCTCCCCAATCCGCTCCCACCGCTCCCGCCCTTCCCAAAAAAACGCATCCATGCGTATGAAATCAAAGCGATCGATGGAAGCGACGGCCTTGACCTGGAGACCGAGGTACAGGTCGCTGAAGTCGATATTGTGGTCTCGGGCGGCCCCGGCGCTGTCGTCCCCGAGTTCGTTGAAACTCGATACCGCATGTCATATCAGATCAGTTGGCTACGCCAAGTCGGTGCCAACCCGCACGATGTGCGCTTGATGAAAGTCACCGGCCACAGCATGGAACGCACGCTTTTTCATGGCGACCGTGTTGCGGTCAACATCGCAGATCGCAGAATCGTCGATGGGCGTGTGTATGTCTTCGCAACAGGAGGAACGGACCCGGACGTTAAGGTCAAGCGCCTCTATCGCACGATCGATGGCCGGCTGCGCATCACCAGCGACAACACTGATAAAACCCAATATCCCGATGAGTACCTCACGCCAGAAGAAGCGGATCAACTCACGATGATCGGTCGTGTCATCGATCGCAGTGGAGACGGCGGGCTGTAGCCACCCCCTCGATCGACATGACCCCATCGACCATCCCGAAAATATACCCGCGAGCGCAAAAACAATTCATGTTCGGATTATCTACTAAATCCGTTTTGGTATCATCGCCCTCGTCGGCCTTCGGCCAACGGGCAATTAGTGTCGCGCTCGTCCAGGCTGTTCGGAAACAGGCTCATGGGGCCTTTTCCATGCCGGGTAGACCACCCTCTCCGCTACCGATCAAACCACGCTATCGACAAATGATCGGCCCCATCTTTGAATTTGCCGACCTACAGCGACTCAGCGGCTTTGAACGCCGCGCAGATGTCGAACGGTGGGCGAACGACAACGGTATACCCGTCAAAGCGTGCCGGGGCGGCGTGTGGACCACATTGGCCGCTGTTAATCTGTCACTTGGAATTTCGGTCTCACCCGACAACGCATACCCACCGGATGCTGTCTGACCATGAGCACACGCGGACGCGCACGTAAGTTCAATCCTTCGATTCCTGGTCACATCGACCAAAACTCGATCCCGACCGGCGTGTACTGGGATGCTTCTGGCAACGGCCGGTGGTACATCTTCAATCAGAAGGAAGGCCGGCCCAGTCGCGAAACTATTGCTGGACCGAACGCGCGCCTTTCGGACCTCCATCGCATCATTGAGGAGGGCAAAGGTGGACCCGCTCACGGGACTGTTGCTTGGGTCTTGGCACAGTTTGAAGCGAGCTCGAAATTCGCAAGTCTGGCATCAGGCACGCAGCGCGATTACAAATCTTGCCGAAAGACTGTCGAAGAATTTCCCACCGCGATCGGCATCAAATTTGGAGCATTCGTAGCAGCAAGGCTCACGCAAACCAATGTCCAACGAATGATCGAGAAGATCGTCAAAAAAGGTACGCCCTCCAAGGCTAATCACGTCCTCCGTTACCTCCGCCGAGTGTTCAAATGGGCAGGGCCGCATCTGGGAATGAAGGACAACCCAGCC
The DNA here is from genome assembly GCA_043775395.1 of Lysobacter sp. Lineage (GTDB taxonomy): Bacteria > Pseudomonadota > Gammaproteobacteria > Xanthomonadales > Xanthomonadaceae > Lysobacter_I. The sequence goes on from JAYVSK010000162.1 coordinate 7,570, forward strand.
AAGGGCATCGAGCAAGCCAAGGAACGTCAGCGCCGTCGCCTGCCTTCTCAGCAGGTTTACGATGCGGTTGTGGCGTATGCGCGCGAACGGGGTGCTTACATCCCACACTCGAAAGGCTCTCAGCCTCCTTACCTCTGGATCGTCGCCGAGTTGAGCTACCTATGCCGCCTTCGTGGCATAGAAACCAATACGCTCGTGGAAGCACAAGGCGAGAGAGACGGCCTGCGTACTGATCGCCGCAAGGGCAGCCGCAACAACATTGTCGAGTGGTCGCCACGGCTTAGAACCGCATGGGATGCAGCGCTGGCCTATCGGAAGTCGGTCATCACCAAGCGCGCGCAGCCCGAACAACTGCTGCCCGAAAATCGCGTCCTCTTTTTGTCCGAGGATGGAGAACCGTTGAGCAAAAGCGGACTGGACAGCGCGTGGCAACGTCTCGTGCATGCCGCAATCAAAGACAAGATCATCACGGAAGAACAGAGGTTCAGTCTGCACGACCTCAAGCGCAAGGGTGGCACTGACACGGCCGGCAACGTCGCTGATAAACAGACTGCACTGGGTGTTACCGAGGCCATGATGAAGGTCTATGACCTCAGCGTTCCACGAGTAAAGCCGTCCGATGCTTCCTGATTTTTACGGAGGATTTTTACGGAGGCAATCAATAGCAGGGGTGGATTTCCATTTAACTCATTGAATTGAATGGTGGGCCGTGAAGGATTCGAACCTTCGACCAAAAGATTAAAAGTCTTCTGCTCTACCGACTGAGCTAACGGCCCACTGAAATCAACATCTCCGGCCTGACGGCCGCCCGGTATTGCGCCGGGCTACGCATTTTAGCCCAAACCGCGACGGATGGGTCAGCTTGCGAAATAACGGGTGGGGTCGGGGATGCCGGCCGCCTCGAATCCTTCGGCGCGGAGCCGGCAGGCGTCGCAGTGGCGGCAGGCGCGGCCCTCGGCGTCGGCCTGGTAGCAGGACACGGTTTGGGCGAAATCCACGCCCAGACGCAGGCCTTCCTGGACGATATCCCCCTTGGTCATGCGCATCAGCGGGGCGTGGACGCGGAAGCCAGCGCCCTCGACGCCGGCCTTGGTGGCGAGGTTGGCCAGCGCTTCGAAGCCGGCGATGAATTGCGGCCGGCAATCGGGGTAGCCGGAGTAGTCGACCGCATTGACGCCGCAGAACAGGTCGGTGGCGCCAAGCACTTCGGCCCAGCCCAGCGCGACCGACAGCATGATGGTGTTGCGCGCCGGGACGTAGGTGACCGGGATGTCCGCGCCGATGACGTGGCCGTCGGTGTCGACCGGAACATCGATGTCTGCGGTCAGCGCCGAGCCGCCGAGGCTGCGTAGATCGACGTTGACGGTCTTGTGCGCGGCTGCGCCCAGCGCTGCCGCCACGCGTACCGCAGCGTCGAGCTCGGACGTGTGACGCTGACCGTAGCGCACGCTGAGCGCATGGGCCGCGAAGCCCTGCTCACGGGCGATGGCGAGCACAACGGCGGAGTCCATGCCTCCAGAGACGAGAATAACGGCGGGTTTCATAGACGATATATTCAAAGATAAGGATTGAGGACCGCCATGTACGGAACACGGGGCGATGACAAGAAAACCTCGCTGTCATCCCGAATGGACGTGAGTGATCTGTTTGTGCTGTTCACGAAGCCAACAACAGATCCTTCCCCGGGCGTCGCCCTTGTTCGAGATGAAAACGCAAAGCGCGCGTGCTGATTTCACCTGCCCGGCTCATCGTTCCACAGCAATTTATGCAGCTGCATCTGAAACTTCACCGGCAGCCGGTCCTGTACGATCCAGTCGGCGAGATCGCGCGCGGTTATTTCGCTCTTGCTGGGCGAGAACAACACATCGCAGCGGTCGCTCAATCGATGCTTGGCGACGATGTCCCGCGCCCAGTCGTAGTCTTCGCGGCTGCAGATCACGAACTTGATCTGATCGTGCGCAGTCAGCAGCGGCAGATTCTCCCAGCGGTTGCGTTCGACTTCGGCGGAACCGGGCGTTTTGATATCGACCACGCGCGAGACGCGCGGATCGATGTCTGACACATCGATTGCACCGGAGGTTTCCAGCGATACGCGATAGCCTGCGTCGCACAGGCGATGCAGCAGATCGAGGCACCGCTTCTGGGCCAGCGGTTCGCCGCCTGTGACGCAGACATGGCGCACGCCGAAACTGGCGACTTCCGCCAGGATCTCGTCGATGGTGCACCACACGCCGCCGAAAAACGCGTACGCGGTATCGCAGTACTGGCAGCGCAGCGGGCAGCCGGTGAGCCGCACGAATACGGTCGGCCAGCCGGCATCGCGGGCTTCACCCTGCAGCGATAAAAAAATTTCGGTGATTTTGAGGCGATCCGCTACAACGGGGGCGACAGCGTTCATGTGCAAATTGTAACGGTTGCCGATTCAGGGGCGGAGTGCAGATACCGTGGAAGCGACGTGTGTGTGGGAGCGGCGGAAGCCGCGAACCAAGTGGCGTGTCGGCGTGTCGGCGCTTCAGCGCACCCGCGACAGCTGGATGGCGCGCAGGCGGTCGTCGGCGGTGCGGGCCGCTTCACTGCCGGGATAGCGCGCCACGACCTTGCCCAGCGTCGACTCGGCGGCGTCGAGCTGACGCAGGCCGTATTG
>JAYVSK010000163.1:0-5041 GCA_043775395.1 Lysobacter sp.
TTGATAATCCAGCCGAATCACTGCGCTGTCGCAGTCTTGGCCCACGCGTCATCGCAGTCTGCGTCTGACATGTCCTATGAGCTCACCAGCGATTGACTGTGCCGATGGGATGTATTCCGGTGATACCGTCGAACTGCCCGGGGGGATTCCTGGACGGGCACCCAATCATTAGCCCTGCTGCGCAAATGCGAATAGCGTTGCTAATGTCGTTGTTTACGGAATATCAAGGAGAAAATCATGTTGAAGCATTCGTCTTACCTGCCTTATCTGTCTACCGCCATTCTGTTCTGCGCAATGATGGTCAGCCCGTTCGCGAGCGCCAAATGCGGGTGCCCAGCGGATGGCCATGGTGCGCCGACCCTGCCGATCGCGCCGATCGCTGGAACGGCCGGGCTGGGTGATGCGTTCCCGGCGACCGCCGATGTGGCGCCCGACCCCGCGTGGCAGGTTTACGAGTTCGCGCGCGACAGCATCCGCTACGTTCAGGTGAACGACAAAGGCGGACGCGTAAGAGCGGCGGTGGGGCGTATCGATGACACGTTCTGGGTACTTCCGATCGGCGCTGACGTGGACCGTGTATCGATCTCGCCCGCTAAGCTGCCGACGCGAACCGGTACAGTGGTCTATCGGTCGAAAGACCTGGAAGTGGTGCTGGTACGCAGCGGCAGTCAGGATCGCTGGTTGATCCGTCAGCCCGATGCCACTCAGTGAATTGCCGACTCCGCATCCACGGGCTCGGATAGCAACATGCAGATGCGATTGGCATGGCGGCGCCTCACGGCGCCGCCATGCGCTTTGATCCGTCCCTCCAATTCCATCGCGGCCAGCAGCCCCGCTTGACTATTCTGTAGCGCAGCGGTCGGTTTGGCGATGACGAACACAGCGATGCCGCGTTTGCCGCCAAACCGCCAGACCCGTGTTTTCACGGTGTATTGTTCCGGGTCGCATTCGGACAACAGCGCGAATGCGTTGCAGACGCAGCGATAGGCCGCCAGCTGCAGTTCCACCGTCAACCGTTTCGGCTGCCCGCGCAGCTGATAGCGCACGACCGCCTCGTTGGCCCAGAAATCGGTGAATGCCTCGGCGCTGAGCACTGCATACAGACCCTGCGCTTCGATGCGCATCGGATACAGCGACAGCGCCTGCTGGTCGAACAAGCGGGCGTGGGCGACGCCTCGATTATTCAGATCCATGGCGGCCTCGAAATGCCGATGCTGTTTCAGCCAGTCCACCAGATCATCGCGGTAATCGTCGAGACGCAGCTGCATCTGCGCCATATAGATCACCTGGTCGCGAAGCTTGCTCTCGCTCGAGAGGAAACTGTTCTGCGCGAGCAGCAGCGCCTCTTTTTCGGCAACACCCGCTTTGCGGGCCTTGTCGAACAGATCCGAAATCACCATGCCGAGCGTCAACAGCCCGGTCGCAGCGATCGCAAGCGCCTGCTGGACAACGAAAATTTCCTCGTCGTGGGTACCCGGCGTATTCATGTAGGGGATTTTCATCGCCGTCACCAGATTCACGGCGAGGATGCCAATGGCAGCGCCCCGCCAGCCATGCCGGAAGGTCAGCCCGACCACTGGCAGAATCATCAGCATCAGCAGACCCTGATGGGACGAGGCTTCCAGTGCGGGGATGCCGGCGATGCAATAAATGACGAAGATAGTGCCGCCTGCAATGACGGTATCGCGTACCGCGTGACCCGGAGTGACTCGCCCGTTTTTCCTCGAGAAAAACAGCAGGACAGGCAGCATCACCATCAGGATGCCTAGGTAGTCCCCGACCGAATACCGGTACACGTTGGCGAACGTGACCGAGGACCGTGGGCCATACAGAAAGTAGTTCAGCGCCATGTTGGAAATGGACGACCACAGCGCGATCGACAGCCCCACCAGCGGCAGCCAGCGGGCCTTGTCCTGATCGGTCTTGAACTTGCTACGCAGCGCCAAGGCCAGCGCCGACACCATGGGCATCAGCAGGAACGGGCTGAGATAAGCCCACAGTGCGGTGTACTCCTCCGCCTTCGGTACGCGCATGACCAACAGCGCTGCTGCATCGCCTGCGAACAGATAGGGCCAGTACCGATAAGGGACGAACAGCAAGGACGCCGCGCGCAGGCCCGCAGGCAGATACCACTGATCGAACGACAGGCACCACGCCCCCAGAAACAAAGCGCAATAGGCCGCGCTCAGCACCAGGCCTTTGACGGTATCGCTCCACTTGGCATCTTCCATTGCTTTCCCCTAGATCCTTGAGCCCGGACAACCCGATAGCGCATGGATATATGCGCTTTCCTCAGACGCTATTCGCACAAATGAGCGGACACGTCAAATCCGGGCATGTCGGGCAAGTCTACATCGCGCCGAGAACAGCGCCGAAGATCCTGAGGTTGGGCAGCTCGGAAGTCTGTACTTCGGTACATTCCGCATCTTTCCCATAACCGAGTACCAGCCAGTGATCGCGGCGGATCAGCAGCCGACGGATGTCCGGGCGACCCCACAGCGAATACGCATAGGTGCCGCCGTCGACGACCTGCTCATGCTCTGTGGCTCCGATATCCACCAGCACTAGTGCATGCCGCTCGATCTCTGGCGCCATTGCGTGCGAAGGCTGGAAGGTCCAGCGAACCTCCTCGATGGCGGTCAATCCAATCTTTCTGCGCGCCAGGAAATCCGGCAGCAGAATCCGTGCCGGCCCTTCGGCATGGCCGAATTCGGCCAGACGCTCGATGGTGACGTGATCCACGGGCGATGCGCCGGTGCGCGAGCCCAGACAGGCGGCTTTGTGCGGCGGGGTGTAGCCCGCATGGAGTAGACGTTCATAACCTTCGCTGATGTGCTCGGGGGCGACGCCCAGCAGCGCGGCGATAGCGACTGCGCGTTCAGCGGGAATCGGTCGCCGGCCGGTCCGCCATTGCGAGACATTGTTACTACCCACTCTTGTATGCGCGGCCACCGTGATATTCCGGGTGCCCGTGGTGTCCATCGCTTCCGCGAAGGCGCGTGTGTATCTGTCCATGCGGTCATCCTAATGGAATTCAGGATTCTGATTGAGTCACGTGCAACTTTAGATATTGACATGGAAAATAGCAATGCTATCTTTCTGGTCAAGCAGAGTTTTGATTCTGCTTTGCAATCGAGGTCGGAATTTGCGGACTGCGAAAAAAGCAGGTCGGGAGCGGCCAAGACGGTTCGCATGACTGTTCGGGTTCAAGGGGCGACACCGACCCGGTGCCAAGGGGTCGTGATGATCACAAGGGAGGTGCGACGTGCTGATTTTGACGTGCCGTGTCGGGGAAACCATCCGGATCGGCAACGATTTGAGCGTTACTTTGCAAGATCGTAAACGCGGTCGGGTCACGGTCAGCGTGATTGCACCTGCGGTCGACGACCTTTATTTCGACAATGCCTGCCTGCGGCCTTCCGTCCTTCCCAGCGGCGCGCGTTCCTACCTGTTTTCCATGCTGGCGGTTAGGCGTTTCCGCATGGGCGAGGTTGAAATCAGAATCTGGTTGCCCGGGGACGCGGTCTCGCTGGCGGCGGATTGCGACGAGTATCTCCATATCGGCGTCATCGCTCCGAAGTTCCTGCAGGTTTCCTGCGAATCGGTATCCCAGGATGTCCGCCCGGCGGCGGATTCGTTTCATGCATTGTCCGGCCTTGTCTGGGCCTGAGGGTCTCACACCATGCTCATCCTCAACCGCCGCGTCGGCGAAACCATCTGCATCGGCGACGATGTCTGCGTAACGGTGTACGACAAACTGCGTTATCACGTCACGATGGGCGTAATCGCGCCGCCCACCGCGAACCTGTTCCACGGGGAAGCCCGGCTACGGCCCGCCATCCTTCCCGACGGCGAATGCTTCTACCTCATTTCGCTGCTGACAGCGGAAGGCTTCCGCATCGACGATGTCGAGCTGATGGTCAATTTCACGCCGTCTTATCTCGGCAGCGGTTCCATACACAAGCGTCAGGTCCGTATCGGCGTTGTCGCACCGCCATCGGTGGCGGTGCATCGCGAAGAAATCTATCTGCGTCAAGTCGAGCGCGCCGGCAAACAGTGCCCACCCATCCCGTTCGCGACGTGGCTCCGACAAGCCAATCTGGCCGTATCCTGCCGCACAGCCGCCTGAGCCGGCGGGTTTCCGATTCCAGCCCATGGCGGATAACTCGCCGTCGCATGTATGGCACCAGCGAGTGATTGGCTGCGTCATTCCCGGTGTTAGATGTCCGGCACGGACGTGACGATTATGTTCCGAGACGTTGCGGACTGAACCCAGCTGACCCAGCATAGTGGCGCATTCTTACAATCGTATCGGCGCAGGTACGACGGGCCGATTACAATTGAGCCAGTGCAAACGGTGCTCCATCACCCAAAGCGATGGGTGGCACCCGATCGCGCGTGGTAAAAATTCCGAATAAGATACATATCGACCCAAGAGATACTGATGTCATGTTGCTGATGATCGACAACTACGACAGCTTTACCTACAACCTGGTGCAGTACCTGCAGACGCTGGGTGCGGAAGTCAAGGTGGTGCGCAACGACGAGTTGACGGTCGCCCAGATCGACGCGCTCAAGCCGTCGGGGATCGTGATTTCGCCCGGTCCGCGCACCCCAAACGAGGCCGGGGTTTCCGTGGATGTCATCCGTGAACTCGGCGACCGGGTTCCTATTCTCGGTGTCTGCCTCGGCCACCAGAGCATCGGTCAGGCCTACGGCGGCGATGTCGTCCGCGCCGGCCGGATCATGCACGGCAAGACCTCGCGCATTCGCCACGAAAGCAAAGGGGTGTTTGCGGGGTTGCCCGACGGTTACGAGGCTACGCGCTACCATTCGCTGGTAGTCGACCGGCATACCTTGCCCGATGCGCTTGAAGTCACCGCCTGGACCGAAAACGAGGACGGCACCATTGAGGAGATCATGGGCCTGCGCCATCGCGAACACCGGGTCGAGGGCGTCCAGTTCCACCCCGAATCGATCCTGACCGAACACGGTCATGCGCTGCTGAAGAATTTCCTGAGGCACTGAATCATGATCCGTA
>JAYVSK010000164.1:0-2196 GCA_043775395.1 Lysobacter sp.
TGAAACCGGTCAGCGATATCGATGCGGACTTCGCCGAGCGTTATTCGCGTCATCTGCGTTTGCCGCAGGTCGGTGTCGAAGGCCAGCGCAAACTCGAAGCGGCCTGCGTACTGTTGGTTGGCGCCGGTGGGCTTGGTTCGCCGGCCGCGTACTATCTCGCCGCTGCGGGCGTCGGCACGCTTCGGATCGCCGACGACGATGTTGTGGATCGCAGTAATCTGCAGCGGCAGATCCTGCATACCGAAGCGCGCATCGGTATGCCGAAAGTCGAATCCGCAGCGGTTGCATTATCTGCGCTCAATCCACGCACGCGCATTGAGGCCATCTCTGAGCGCGTGAGCAGCGACAATATTGAACGCCTGCTCGATAGTGTCGATCTCGTCATCGATGGCGCCGACAATTTCCCGGCGCGCTATCTGCTTAACGATGCCTGCGTGAAACTGGCCAAGCCGCTGGTGTACGGGGCAGTGCACCGTTTCGAGGGCCAGGTCAGCGTGTTCGATGCGGGCCGTCATCGCGGTGTCGCGCCGTGTTACCGCTGCCTGTTTCCGGAACCGCCGCCGCCGGAATTTGCGCCCAACTGCGCTGAAGCTGGCGTGCTTGGCGTACTGCCGGGCGTGATCGGTTTAATCCAGGCCACCGAGGCGATCAAACTGATCCTGGGCATTGGCCTGCCGTTGAGCGGCCGTCTGCTGCATGTCGATGCGTTGTCGATGCGCTTCCGCGAAACGCGGTTGCCCACGGATCCGCAGTGTGCAGTGTGCGCGCCTGGTGCTGAATTCGCTGGTTATGTCGATTATGGTCGCTTTTGCGGCCTGGATTGAAACCCGCTGTATCGAATTTTTCGACTTTGCCTCCGGGCCGATGCCCCGCCGGCTTTTCCGCTAAGCTTCCCGCCGATATTAAGATGTTTTCTTGCAGATCCGCATATTTCAGGGGAGTGTTCCGTGTCAGTCAATTCCAGATCAATGGGTCCTTCGCCGGCCTTCATCGGCGCATCCTGGTTCGCGCTTGCGGTCGGCATGGGCGGCTATCTCGTCGGATTGTGGAATGCGCCGATGCAGCTCAACGAGAAAGGCTATTACTTCACCGTGCTGATGTACGGCTTGTTTTCGGCGATATCGGTGCAGAAATCGGTGCGCGACCGGCTGGAAGGTGTCCCAGTCACCAATATCTACTATGGATTGAGCTGGTTCTCGACAATTCTCGCGATTTGTCTTCTGGTGATCGGCCTGTGGAATGCCGAGATCGACATCACCGCAAGAGGCTTCTACGCAATCGCATTCATGATGAGTCTGTTCGCGGCCATCGCGGTGCAGAAGAACACCCGCGATGCGTCGACTGCGGAGCCGCCAGGCTTCGAGTGATCATGACACCGCGTTACATCAGCGCATGAATGCGCTCAGGGATTCGGCGAATTCCCGATGCGAACCGATATCGTTGTGATCGGCATCGCCGATCCGCACGACCTGAGGCGATACGGCCAACGCTTCGATCAAGCGCTGCGTATTGGCTTCCGGCACGATCTCGTCGCGACCGCCGTGCACGATCAGGATCGGTTTGCGGAACGCGCGCAGCGCCTTCGCCGACTCGTAGCGCTCGTTCAACAGCCAATCTACCGGGAAGATCGGGTAATGCGTTTCCGCCGCGCCGACCATGCTGTCGAACGGCGTGATCAATGCAAGACGTTCCACCGGTCGCTGTGCGGCGACCTGGCTGGCGAGGCCGCTGCCTAAACTGCGGCCGATCACCGCGATGTGCTGACCTGGATGCTTGCGCTGTACTTCATCGAATACGGCCAGTGCATCGGGCACCAGCACCGCTTCACTGGGCTCACCTGTACTGGCGCCGTAGCCGCGATAGGCCACCAGATACACGCTGCGCCCGGGAAACATGCGTGTGAAATCATTGCGGTTCGCCTCGATACGTTCGGCGTTGCCGCCGAAGTACAGGATCGGATCGGGCTGGCCGCGATTCACCACCCAGCCGCGCAGCGTTGCATCGGTGCGCTTCAACTCGAAATCTGTGCCGGCAGCGTCAACGGTGGTATTCCAGCCGTAATAAATCATCTGTCGCTGCTTTGCATGCAGGAACCAGCATGCGCCGGCGTAGGCGATGACGGCCAGCAGAGCGATGATGACGAAGAAACTACGCATGCTTTTTTTGCGCGGCTTGGAATGCTGCTAATTGTTCCGG
>JAYVSK010000165.1:0-11864 GCA_043775395.1 Lysobacter sp.
ACGGTCTGCTGCGGAATGTCGATATAGAGCCGCAACAGCGCGCCACCCGAAGTGGGCAGATACTCAACGCCCAGCAGCTCCAGACCGAGGGCCTGCACCGTTGGCGACAGCAGATTGGAAATGTCGGTGGCCTTGTCCGCCATAAAACTCCCGGAAAGAAAAAGGGGCCTTGCGGGCCCCTTGTCCAATACCGCTGGATTTCGGCGTCGAAGCGCAGCTCATGCTTCGACCAAGCCCGACTTTCCTGTTCGTCCATTGCCTAAGATCAAAGCGATTTCAGAACTCGAAAAGCTGGTAGCGGGGGCAGGATTTGAACCTGCGACCTTCGGGTTATGAGCCCGACGAGCTGCCAGACTGCTCCACCCCGCATCAGAAGCGGAATTATGGTGATACGACCCTGAAAATGCAAGCCATTGTTAAGCGATGAATGCGGCCAGTTGAATGCGCAGCACAAACTGACGTATGCCGTTCTGCTCAGGCGAACGCCTTCTGGCACCACATCATGATGGGGTTCCAGGCCAGGCCCAGAACCAGCAGCGACAAAGCATTCATCGCAAAGACTACACGCAGGGACAGGTCTGCGCGCTGGCTGACCGGCTCGCCGGCTGGCTCATCGAAATACATCGCACGGATCACCCGCAGATAATAGAACGCACCGATCACGGCGAACACGATGCCGACGATCACCAGCCAGATCTGGCCGCCTTCCCACGCGGCGCGCAGCACCGCGAGCTTCGCCCAGAAACCGAGGAACGGAGGCACGCCGGCCAATGACGCCATCACGCACAGCACCAGACCCGCCATCCACGGGCTGCGCGCATTCAAGCCATTGAAGTCTTCGATACGGTCGGCTTCGAAGCCTTGACGGGAGAGCATCACGATGGTGCCGAATGCTGCCGCCGCCATCACCGCGTAGCTGATCGCATAAAACATGCCGGCCGCGTACCCGACCGCGCCGCCGCCGGCCAGACCCATCAACAGAAAACCGACGTGCGAGACCGTCGAATAGGCCAACATGCGTTTGAGATTGGTCTGCGCCAGCGCGATCAGATTGCCGACCGCCAACGACAGCGCTGCGATTCCGGACAACAGTACGCGCCACTGTTCGTCGAGCGGGCCGACGCCGGCTTCGAGCAGGCGATAGGCCATGGCGAACGCGGCCAGCTTGGGCGCAGCGCCGATGAACAGGGTGATCGGCGTAGGCGCGCCCTGATAGACGTCCGGAAGCCACATGTGAAACGGCGCGGCACCGAACTTGAAGGCGATACCGGCAACCAGAAAAACCATACCGGTGAGCAGCATCGGGGTGGACGTGGCCGCGCCGTGGATCGCGGCGAGATCCAAATTGCCGGTCGCGCCATAGATGAGCGACATCCCGTACAGCAGCATGCCCGAGGCCAGCGAGCCCAGCACGAAATACTTCATCGCCGCTTCCGACGCCAGCGGGCTGTCGCGGTCGATCGCGACCAGCGCGTACGAACACAGCGCGAGCATTTCCAGGCCGAGATACACCATCACCAGACTGCCGGCGGAGATCAGCAGCATCATCCCGGCGACGGAGAACAGCATCAGCACCGCGATCTCGCCCTTGTACAGGCCGCGCTCGCGCAGGAACGCCCATGCATAGACCATCGCCAGGGCGCTGACCACACAGACCACCCACTTCAACACGTCGGCCATGGTGTCGCGGATGAACATGCCGTTGAAGACCGTGCCCTGCCCGCCCACATCGAGCGCAATCATGCCCGCGACCACGATCAACGTGACGATGCCCAGCACGTGGATCACGCCGCGCCGACGTTCGCTGACGAACAGGTCGAGCAACAGCAGTGCGAACGCAGCCCCCACAAGCACAAGCTCGGGCAGCAGCGGCATCAGGTCGGCGGTGGTGATGCTGGGTTCAATCATGGTGGTCTCAGAGCTTGCTGATCGCCAGCTGGCTGGCGAGTTGGGCGATGGCGGGTTCCATCAGATCGGTCAACGGTTTCGGATACACGCCAATCAGCAGCACGCCGACAGCGAACACGGAAAGCACGATCCACTCGCGAGGGTTGATGTCTTCGAGTTCGGCGACGTGGGCATTGCCGATTTCGCCGAACACCACCCGCTTCACCAGCCACAAAGTGTACGCAGCGCCAATGACCAGGGTCATGGCGGCGGTGAACGCCAGCAGCGGATGCGCCTGGAAGCTGGCCAAAATCACCATGAACTCACCGACGAATCCGGAAGTGCCCGGCAGACCGGCGTTCGCCATACTGAAGAACACCATGAATGCGGCGAACCAGGGCATGACGTTGGCGACGCCGCCGTAATCTTTGATCATGCGGCTGTGCATACGGTCATAGAGCACGCCGACGCAGGAGAACATCGCGCCGGAAATGAATCCGTGCGAGACCATCTGCACCATCGCGCCCTGCATGCCGAGCCGCGCGGCCTCGGGATTGCCGCTGTCGCGCACCAGCATCAGAGCGATGAAAATCCCGAGAGTGACGAAGCCCATGTGCGAGATCGACGAATATGCGATCAGCCGCTTCATGTCTTCCTGGACCAGCGCGACCAAGCCGATGTAGACCACTGCGATCAGGCTCAGTGCGATGACCAGCCAAGCGAATTCGTGGCTGGCATCGGGAACGATCGGCAGATTGAAGCGCAGGAAACCGTAGCCGCCGATCTTCAGCATGATCGCAGCCAGGATTACCGAGCCGCCAGTGGGCGCTTCGACGTGGGCGTCCGGCAACCATGTGTGGACCGGAAACATCGGCACCTTGACTGCGAACGCGATCAGGAACGCAAAGAACAGCCACATCTGTTCGTGCGCACCGAGCGGCAGCGCGTACAGATCGGGTAGCTGCCAGCTGCCGGCCTGCAGGTACAGGTAGATCAGCCCAACCAGCATGAATACCGAACCGAGGAAGGTGTACAGGAAGAACTTCACCGACGCATACACCCGCCGCGGGCCGCCCCAGACGCCGATGATGATGAACATCGGAATCAACATGCCCTCGAAAAACACGTAGAACAGCATCGCATCGACGGCAGCGAAAACGCCGATCATCAAGCCTTCGAGAAACAGGAACGCCGCCACATACTGGTTCACGCGCTTGTCGATCGAACCCCATGCGCCGATCAATACCAGCACCGTGGTCAGCGTGGTCAGCACGATCAGCGCGACCGAAAGACCATCGGCACCGAGGTGGTACTGGATGCCGTAGGCGGGAATCCACTCGCGCTGCTCGACGAACTGCAGCGCCGAGGTGAAGTCATCGAAACCGGTCAACAGCGCAATGCTCACGGCGAAAGTCGCCACCGCGACCGTCAGCGCGAGCCAGCGCGCGGCTTGCGCCCGCTGATGGCCGAGCGCCAACGCCAGTGCGCCGCCGATGATGGGCAGCCAAACCAACGTGCTCAGTAAGTGCGTGTCGAGAAAGGGCCAGTTATGCATCGCAATTCGGTATCCGTGAGTTCGTTTCGATCGACATCGAAGATCAGCGCCAGAACTGGATCAACAGGGCCAGTAGAGCGATCAGGCCGAGAATCATCGCGAAGGCATAGTGATAGAGATAGCCCGATTGGGTCTTGCGCAGCAGTCCGGAGATCAGATCGACGATGCGCGCGCTGCCATTGACGAAAAAGCCGTCGATGACCTTCTCGTCGTTCCTGCGCGCAACCTTGCCGGCGATCAGGCCACCGCCGGCAAAACCATCGATCCATAGATCGTCCATCCCGTATTTGTTGTCCAAAATCCGTCGCGCCAATGCGAACGGCGGGAACGCGCCGACCTTGGCCGGGAGTGCCGGCTTCCACCAGTACATGAGAGTGGCCAGCAGAAACCCGCCGAAAGCAAGCCAGAACGCGGGCGCCATGAATCCGTGCAGCGCGAACGCGACCGGGCCGTGGAATTCCTCTTTGAGCATGCCGACCACATCGTTCTCCGCGGGCACATCGATGGTGCCCAGGAAGAACGGCAGTTGTTCATGATGGCCGCTCCAGTCGGTGCCGAACAGCATCGGACCGACCGTGAAGAACCCGATCGCCACCGACGGGATCGCCAGCAGGATCAGCGGCAGCGTCACCACCCAGGGCGACTCGTGCGGGTCGCCCCCGGCATGACCATGATGATCGTCGTGATCGTGATCGTGTTCGCCATGCGCATGCGTCTCGTGCGCGTGACGGAAGCGCTCCTCGCCGAAGAATGTCATGTAGAGCAGGCGGAAGCTGTAGAACGACGTTACGAACGCGCCCATCAATACCGCCAGATAAGCGTAGTTCGCGACCCAGGTCGACGACTCGTGCGCGTGATGCGCTGCGGCCTCGATGATGGTGTCCTTCGAATAGAACCCGCTGAAGAAGGGTGTACCGACCAGCGCAAGCGTACCGATCACGCTGGTCCAGAAAGTGATGGGCATGTACTTGCGCAGCCCACCCATCTTGCGCATGTCCTGCTGGTGGTGCATGCCGATGATGACCGAACCCGCGGCAAGGAACAGCAGCGCCTTGAAGAATGCGTGGGTCATCAGGTGGTAAACCGCAGCCGAATACGCCGACACGCCCAGTGCGACGGTCATATACCCCAGCTGCGACAGCGTCGAATACGCGACGACGCGTTTGATGTCGTTTTGGACGATACCGATCAATCCGGTGAAGAAAGCGGTGGTCGCACCGATGAACAGCACGAAATTGAGCGCAGTGTCAGACAGCTCGAACAGTGGCGACATCCGCGCAACCATGAAGATGCCGGCGGTCACCATCGTTGCGGCGTGGATCAGCGCGGAAATCGGGGTCGGGCCTTCCATCGAATCCGGCAGCCAGACATGCAGCGGTACCTGCGCCGACTTGCCCATGGCGCCGATGAACAGGCAGATGCAGATCACCGTGGCGACCGACCATTCCTGACCGGTGAAGATGGCGACGGTCTGGCCGCCTCCGATTGTGCTGGAGGCATTCGCGAATACGGTGGCGTAATCGAGCGTATTGAACCAGAACAGCACCCCGGCGATACCCAGCAGGAAACCGAAGTCGCCGACGCGGTTGACCAGAAACGCTTTCATGTTTGCGAAGATCGCGCTGGGGCGCTTGAACCAGAAACCGATCAACAGGTACGAGACCAGACCTACCGCTTCCCAGCCGAAAAACAGCTGCAGGAAGTTGTTGCTCATCACCAGCATCAGCATGGAGAACGTGAACAGGCTGATATAGCTGAAGAAGCGCTGGTAGCCTGGATCCTCGGCCATGTAGCCGATGGTATAGACGTGCACCAGCAGCGAGACGAAGGTAACCACGACCATCATCATTGCGGTCAACTTGTCGATCATGAAGCCGATATGCGCGTCGTAGCCGGCGACATCGAAAAAGGTGTACAGGTTATCGTTGAAAGGCGAGGCGCCCTGACCGACC
This sequence comes from Lysobacter sp., assembly GCA_043775395.1. Taxonomy (GTDB): domain Bacteria; phylum Pseudomonadota; class Gammaproteobacteria; order Xanthomonadales; family Xanthomonadaceae; genus Lysobacter_I. Next base: position 5,395 of record JAYVSK010000165.1, read on the forward strand.
AGCTGCCACAGCACATGGAACGACAGCGCGCAGCTGGTGGCAACGCCCAGAATGGTCGCGGTGTGCGCACCGGCGCGACCGATGCGGCGGCCGAACAGCCCGGCGACGATCGCGCCGATCAGCGGCGCGAGTACGACAAGCAGAAGATGGAATTTGGAAATCGCCATGAATTGTCCGTTACCCGATTGATACCGCGTCTACTGCTGCCATCCGTGGCGGAACTTTACCGTTTTCTGATCGCCCTGCCCGTCCGTCCATGGCCGGGCGTTCGCGGGTGCGCGAGCCAATGGCTCGCACACCCGCTTACCCTTTCAGAGTGTCGATTTCAGCGACGTTGATCGTGCGCCTGTTGCGGAACAGGGTGACCAGGATCGCCAGACCGATCGCGGCTTCGGCAGCGGCCACGGTCAGGATGAAGAACACGAAAATCTGCCCTGCGGCATCGCCGAGATGGCGCGAGAACGCGACGAAATTGATATTGACGCTCAACAGCATGAGTTCGATCGACATCAGCAGAATGATGACGTTCTTCCGGTTGATGAAGATGCCGGCCAGACTGATGCAGAACAGCGCCGCGCCGAATGCCAGATAGTGGCCCAATGACAGTGCTTCCATCATGATTTCACCTCTTCGCTCGCCGCGATATCGCCGACGGGCGCCCGGCGTACTGCGTCCATCTTGACCAGACGAACCCGGTCCTGCGGACGCACGCGCGACTGCTCGCCCGGATTCTGATGTTTCGCACCGACGCGACGGCGCAGCGTCAGCATCACCGCCGCGACCACGGCGATAGTCAGAATGACCGCCGCGACCTCGAACGGGAGCGTGTAATCCTTGAACAGTGCATTGGCAAGCCACGCTGTATTCGAGAGCCCAGCCGCAGCGGCCGGATCTTCGCCGAAAGACGCCGCGAATTTCTCCTTGACGCCGATCAAGGTCAGCATTTCGATCAGCATCACCACCGCGACCAGCAGGCCCAGCGGCAGATAGCGCACGAAACCCTCGCGCATCGGTTCGGTATCCACGTCCAGCATCATCACCACGAACAGGAACAGCACCATCACCGCACCGACATAAACCAAAATCAGCGCCACGCCCAGGAATTCGGCGCCAGCGAGGATCCAGGTGCAGGCGACAGTGAAAAAGGTCAGTACCAGGCAAAGCGCGGCGTGCACCGGATTGCGCACAGTGATCACCGCGCCCGCCGAAACAACGGCGACCGTGGCGAAAACCATGAATGCGATGGTGGTGGGGTCGTTCACGGTCATCCTCAACGATGCATGCTTAGCGGTAACTGGCGTCGGCGGCGCGACGTTCGGCGATCTCTTTTTCGAGACGATCGCCGATGGCCAGCAGCTGGGACTTATTCACGATGTTTTCGCCGCGGTTCTCGAAGTGATACTCGTGGATATGCGTTTCCACGATCGAATCGACCGGGCAGGATTCCTCGCAGAATCCGCAGAAGATGCACTTGAACAAATCGATGTCGTAGCGCGTGGTGCGGCGGGTGCCGTCTTCGCGCTGCTCGGAATCGATGGTGATCGCCAGCGCCGGACACACAGCCTCGCACAGCTTGCACGCAATACAGCGCTCTTCGCCGTTGGGATAGCGGCGCAGCGCGTGCAGGCCGCGAAAGCGCGGCGACTGCGGCATCTTCTCCATCGGGTACATCAGCGTGTATTTGGGACGGAACAGATATTTCAGCGTCAGCCACATGCCCTGAAACAGTTCCAGCAACAGCAGGCTTTTGAGATAGAACATTACCTTGTTCATATCACTGCCCTTTCTCGAACACGCCGAAAAACACCAACAAAGCCGTCACAAAGATCCAGGCAATGGTGATCGGAATGAAGACCTTCCAGCCCAGCCGCATGATCTGATCGTAGCGATAGCGCGGGAACGACGCCCGGAACCAGATGAACAGACTGGCGAACCCAAACACCTTCATCAGCAGCCACGGCCAGCCGCCTTTCCAGATCCAGTCGACCCACGGCGATACATCCGCAGTGATCCAGCCCTGTAGCGGGCTGAGCCAACCGCCAAGGAAAAACAGCGCGGTCAGGAAGCTGACCAGGATCATGTTGGCGTATTCGGCCAGGAAGAACAGCGAGAACTGCGAGCCCGAATACTCGACCATATGACCGGCAACGATTTCCGACTCGCCTTCGACCACGTCGAACGGCGCGCGGTTGGTTTCGGCCACACCCGATACGAAGTAGACGATGAACAGCGGCAGCAGCGGGAACCAGAACCATTCGAAGAACCCAGCGTTACCGGACTGCGCAATCACGATCTCGGTGATGTTGAGGCTGCCCGCAGCCATCAGCACGCCGACCAGCGCGAAGCCCATCGCGATTTCGTACGACACCACTTGCGACGCAGCGCGCATCGCGCCGAGGAAAGCGTACTTCGAGTTGGAAGCCCAGCCGGCGAGGATGATGCCGTACACGCCCAGCGAAGTCATCGCCAACAGATAAAGCAGCCCGGCATTGGCGTTGGACAACACCAGTTTGGCATCGAACGGTACGACCGCCCACGCAGCCAGTGCGGGTACCAGCGCGATCATCGGCGCAAGAATGAAGAGCGGCTTGTTCGCGCTGCTGGGTTGGATCACTTCCTTGAACAGCAGTTTGAACACGTCCGCAAACGCCTGCAGGATGCCCCAGCCGACATACATCGGCCCGTGACGCACATGCATCCAGCCGATGAGCTTGCGTTCCCAGACCACATAGAATGCAACCGTAACGATAACCGGCATCGCGACCGCAAGAATTTTCAGCACGATCCACAGAATCGCACCGCTGGTGCCCATGGTGAGGATCCAATCGCGCAGCGCATCGAACAGCATGTTCATGCTGCGGCTCCATCAGCTGCGGCAACGCCGACGCGACCGCCGCCGAGCGCGGCGGTCGCGCCGTAGCCGGATTCGATCCACGCCGCGCCTTTGGCGACCCGGTCATCGACGACAACCTGCAGTGTCGCGGCGCCGATGCCGTTGTCGACCTTGGCCATTGCGCCATCGGTAAGCGACGCAGCCGCGGCATCGGCCGGATGCAGCACGATGCGCGGACCGGCGTTGAGCGGATGCGACTGCAGCGCGGCAGCGCGGCGGGTCATGCCATCGACGCGATAGATCGCCTGCGACACCGCAAGTTCGAGGCCTTCGCCCGTTGATGTGGGCGCCGATGAGGCTTTGACCGCGACGTCGCGCATCGTGATGCCAACACGCAGACCGGCGAGATCGGTGAAGTCGAAGCCAGCCGCTGCGAGTTCGCCGCCCAGCGCACGCAGCACGCGCCAACCCGGGCGCGCATCGCCCGGGAGTTTGCCTCCGGCAATGGCGCGCTGGTCGCGACCATCCAGATTGGTCAGGGTGGCGTCGACTTCCGGCAATGCGCCGATCGGCAGGATGACATCGGCGACCGCACGCGTGGACCGACATGCGAAGTGGCTGAAGGCAACTACTTTCGCCGCGCCCAAGGCTTTCAATGCACGCGACTGATCGGCGAAATCCAGGCCGGGTTCGATACCGTAGATCACGTAGGCTGCGCGGACATCGCCAAGCATCGCCTGGGCATCGCGTGCGGAAGGCAATACGCCGTGTCGTGCGAGACCCAAAGCATTGGCGCCCTGCGGGATGCGGCACAGCGCGGCGCTGTTCGCGGATGCGAATGCGGCAGCGGCGCTGCGGATCGAGGCGGCATGGATGGAATTTTCGGCGACCGCACCGACAATGACCGCCGCACGGTTCGCGCCTTCAAGCTTCAGACCCGCCAGCGACGACGCAAGCTGTGACGGTGCAGCGATCGTCTTTGAAGCGGTCTTGAAGGTGAAATCGAAATCCACCGGATTAAGGACATGGATCTTCGCGCCGCGTTTCGCCGCCTGATGCAGGCGCTGGTGCAGCAGCGGCACTTCGTGACGCAGGTTCGAGCCAACCAGCACGATGGCATCGGCGGTTTCGATCTGGGCGACCGTCATCGCGAACGCTGCGGCAGCGGCCCCATCGGACAGGTCGTGCTGGGCGATGCGGTGATCGAGATTGCCGGTCCCCAGCGCATCGGCGAGACGGGCAAGCAAAGCGCCCTCCTCGTTCGAGGTTGCCGGATGAACAAGGATGCCGAGATCGTCGCCACGGTTTGCGCGCAGGATGTCGATAGCCTTGGCCAGCGCTTCTTCCCACGAGGCCTCGCGAAAAGTATCGCCTTCTCCACCGTTATCGACACGAATCAGCGGCTTGGTCGCACGATCTTCGGCATAGAGGCCCTGATTCGAATACCGATCGCGATCGGAGAGCCAACATTCATTGACCGCTTCGTTGTCGCGCGGCACCGAACGCATCACGTCGCCGCGACGTGCATGCAGATAGAGGTTGCTGCCAAGCGCGTCGTGATAGCCAAGCGATTCTTTGGCGATCAGTTCCCACGGACGTGCGCGAAAACGGAACACCTTGTTGGTCAGCGCGCCGACCGGGCAGACGTCGATGACGTTGCCGGACAATTCTGTCGTCAGCGGCTTGCCGTCGTAGGTGCCGACCTGCAGATTTTCACCGCGCTGCATGCCGCCGAGTTCGTAAGTACCGGCGATGTCCGCAGTGAAGCGGACGCAGCGCGTGCACTGGATACAGCGGGTCATCTCGGTCGCGACCAGCGGCCCCATATCCTCATCGGCCACGGTGCGCTTGCGCTCGGAGAAACGGCTGACCGAACGACCGTAGCCCAGCGACAGATCCTGCAGCTCGCACTCGCCGCCCTGATCGCAGATCGGGCAATCCAGCGGGTGGTTGATGAGCAGAAATTCCATCACGTTGCGCTGCGCTTTCAGCGCTTTTTCGTTTCGCGTGAAGACTTTCATACCGTCGGCGACCGGCGTGGCGCAGGCCGGCTGCGGCTTGGGCATCGGGCGACCGCCCATTTCGGCGTCGACCAGACACATCCGGCAGTTCGCGGCGATCGGCAGCTTGTCGTGGTAGCAGAAGCGCGGAATCGGAATGCCGGCCTTGTCGGCGGCGTGGATGATCATCGAGCCTTTCGGCGTGAACAGCGGTTGGCCGTCGATCTCGATAGTGACGTAGCCATCGGGAACCACCGACACAGCGGGGACGTTGACGGCTTCGGTGCTACTCATGCCGCCACCTTCTCAGCCGTGATCTGTCCAGAAATGCCTGGTTCAACGACGGTGCCTGCGCGCTGATCGTCGACCAGGAAACGCCTGTTGACGATCGCGTATTCGAATTCATTCCAGAAATGACGCAGAAAACCCTGCACCGGCCACGCGGCGGCTTCGCCGAACGCGCAAATGGTGTGACCCTCGATCTGACCGGCAGCGGCGCGCAGCATATGCAGATCATCCATCGTCGCCTGCTTGTCGACGATGCGGGTCAGCATGCGATACATCCAGCCGGTGCCTTCGCGACAAGGCGTGCACTGGCCGCAGCTTTCCTTGAAATAGAACCGTGCGATGCGCTGACAGGCACGCACCATACAGGCGGTGTCGTCCATCACGATGACAGCACCCGAACCCAGACCCGAACCGGCCTTTTGGATCGAGTCGTAGTCCATCGTGCAGGCCATCATTGTCTCTGCAGGCAGCACAGGCATCGAAGATCCACCCGGGATCACGGCCTTCAAGGTGCGGCCCGGACGCATGCCGCCGGCCAATTCAAGCAGCTCCGCGAACGGCATGCCAAGACGAACTTCGTGATTACCCGGCTTGGCGACATGACCAGAGACCGAGAAAATCTTCGGGCCGCCGTTGTTCGGCTTGCCCAGATTAAGGAACCACTCTGCGCCGTTACGGATGACCGCCGGCACTGAGGCGAACGTCTCGGTGTTGTTGATCGTGGTCGGACGGCCGTACAGGCCGAAATTCGCCGGAAATGGGGGTTTGAAGCGCGGCTGGCCTTTCTTGCCTTCCAGCGATTCCATCAGCGCGGTTTCTTCGCCGCAGATATAGGCACCAGCGCCCAACGCATTATAAATATCGATATCGCAGCCGCTGCCGAGCACGTTCTTGCCCAACCAGCCGTGCTTGTAGGCGTCCGCGGTGGCTTCTTCCAGATGTTCGAAGGGCTCGTGATGGAACTCGCCGCGTAGATAGTTGTAGGCGACCGTCGAACCTGTCGCGTAACAGGCAATCGCCATACCTTCGATCACCGAATGCGGGTTGAAGCGCAGGATATCGCGATCTTTACAGGTGCCCGGCTCGGATTCATCCGAATTGCAGAGAATATATTTCTGCATTCCAGTGCCTTTGGGCATGAAGCTCCACTTCAGACCGGTGGGAAAACCCGCGCCGCCGCGACCACGCAAACCCGAACCCTTGACCATCTCGATCACCTGCTCCGGCGGGATCTTCTCTTCGATGATCCTGCGCAGCGCGCTATAACCGCCGGTCTTCAGATAATTTTCGTACGACCACGGCGTGTCGAAATGCAGCGTGGTGTAGACAACCTGATGTTCCTTCGGCGC
>JAYVSK010000166.1:0-10903 GCA_043775395.1 Lysobacter sp.
GCTGCAGCGACGATTGTCGGATTGTTCTGAGATTGCTGTGATGCCTGCGCCGTTTGTTGCCAGGCTTGGTCGAACGTGCGGTTGTTGACGTTGCTGATATCGGCACGCATCGGGTAGAGGCTCTGGTCGTCAAGCTGCCTGCCTCCCGGCGCGATGAACGCGGTATTGCGATCGTTGGAAAGTGCTATCTCGCCGACAGTATTTTGGCCTTTCGACTGTTGGTAGACCGCAGTGCTGATATCCGCGACCAGGGCGGGATTGATGTTCTCGCGGGGAGTATCGGGCATGGCCCGGCCAAGCGAGCTGTAGACCTGCTGCACTACAGGATCGCGATTGAAGGCTTCGTTCTGAGGGATATTGGAAGGTGTCGTCGGCGCAGCCGCAATGACAGCATTGCCGTCACCCAAGTCGGCTCGTCGGGAACCGTAAGTGAGATTGTGGAAGTGGCCCTGAACTTCCTTCTGGACGACTTTCATGTGGGTATCGCTATCTTGCGGCGCACCGTGATTCTGTGCGCCGTTCCATTTTGACACTGCGGGCAGTTCAAAATTGCGGGCATCTCCGGATCTGCCGTTGATGATCACTGGATTGCCGAGCGCCGCGGGAACGACGCCGTCGCCTTTGACCGAGAAATGAATTTCGTTGTAGGTCATCCCGTCCGCTCTTACCGCACGACTCGCAGCCGATGGGCTTTCCCGACCGTTGTCGTTATAGGTCGGGGTCGACATGGTAATCATGTGGATGCCGCCGTTCAGACCCTTGTTCTTCATGTATTCAGACACTTCATCCACAGCCTGCCGCGCTACGTTGCCGCCGTGACTAAATCCAGCTGGCGCAACGATGAGAGGCTTACTCGAATCGAACGTCCCGTTGCGCAGGTTTTCTTCAATCTTACCGATGATGTGGTTAGCCAGTTCTTTCGAGGCAGCTTCACGATTGCCAGGCTGATTGAAGGTACCGGAACGGTTCTCCCAAGAAAAACTTGTGTCCACCACAACATTGCCTGAGGTGATCTTCTCCAGTGAGTTGCCGATGCGGTTAGTCACTTCGCGCACATTGCTCGGGCCGTTGTTTGTGCCATGCACACCAACCACTAGAACCTGCATATTACTGGCGTAAGGTTGGTCGCCGTGGTTCGCGTTACGGGCCATCAGTTGCGGGTTTGTGCCATCGTTCTGAGACATATCGAGTCCGTCCAATTTATTGTGGTGTTCGCTTTTAATATAACTGCAAATCGTGCCGAACGCTCAGCTAGAAGTTGCGCAATGCTGCATAGATTTGATGACGCACGTCACAACTCATCGTCGAGCACTACAGGAGGAGCGGATACCCGGATTCAAAACTCTATGCAATTCATGTTTCGTTTTAGTCCGGCAACAATTCCATCGCCATCACAATCGCATCCTCGCGGCCCGTATGCGCCGGGTAATAGCGCGGGCGCCGACCAATCTCGTTGAAGCCTTCGTCGAAATACAGTGCGATCGCGCGCGGGTTCGACGGCCGCACTTCCAGAAAAACGCGCTCGGCATTCTGCGCGCGCGCTGCGCGTATCAATGTGCGCAATAGACGGCGGCCGTGGCCGTGGCTTTGCACGTCCGGGTCGATGCAGATATTGAGAATATGCGCTTCGCGCGCGGCGACGCTGATGACGCCGTAGCCGATGATGATGTTGTCCTGGACCAGCAGCCAGGACGGATAAGCGGCGTTGATGCAGTCGCGGAAGATGCCGTCGGTCCACGGAAACGGATACGCGCGGGTTTCGATCGCCATGATCGCGGCGATGTCGGCGTCGCGCATCGCGCGCAGAGTCGTCGACGCCGGCGCCGAGGATTCGACGAGCGACGACGACGGCGTGCTCACAAAGGCATGCTCACAACAGCGCGCTCACAGCAGCATGCTCACGCGGGCGGACGCCGCAGGGCGCGCAGCTGTGGCCACAGTGCGCGCTTGGCGCGAGGATCGGTGCGCAAGGTGCGCGGCGCAGGCCATGCCTTGGCCAGACGGAAAATATCTTCGCCATCGCGGGTGCGTCCGGCGGCGCGCAGCAGTGCGTCGATCAGCGGATCGTCCGGCAGTTGGCCGGGCAGCGCGACGCCCACTGTGCGATAGACCGGAAGCCCCATCGCTTCCAGCATCTCGCGCTGCAGCGGGCTCCAGGAAAGATTCACGGCGCGTCCGCCAGCGATCTGCGCGCCATCCGTCGCGAGATCAGCGGCCCGAACACGGCAAAGGTCGCGAATACCGCCAGCAGCACTTTCGGCGGGTCAATCACCAGTCCGATAATCGCGACCACGATCGCGAACAGCACGAAAAACGGAATGCGGTCGCCGTGCGGACCCGGTTTTCGGCCCTTGAAGCTGGAGTAGCGAAACGGGCTGACCATCAGCAGGCCCGCAATGACCGTGATCGCCAGCGCCGGATAACGCAGCGATTCGCCGCTCAGTCCGAGGTCGTGCATCGTCCATACGAAGCTGGCGATCAGACCGGCCGCCGACGGGCTGGGCAGACCGATGAACCAGCGTTTGTCGGCGGTGCCCACCTGGCTATTGAAGCGCGCCAGCCGCAGCGCGGCGCAGGCGGCGTACAGGAACGCGCCCAGCCAGCCGATCTTGCCGAGGGTGACGCCGTCCAGTTTCATCGACGCCAACGCCCAGTGATACATCACCAGCGACGGCGCCATGCCGAAGCTGATCAGATCCGACAGCGAGTCGTACTGCACCCCGAATTCGCTTTGAGTATTGGTCATCCGCGCAACCCGGCCGTCCAGGCCATCCAGCACCGCAGCGATGAAGATCGCCACGCAGGCGGACTCGAACCGGCCTTGGGAGGCGGCGATGATCGCGAAAAAGCCCGAAAACAGCGCGGCCGTGGTGAATAGGTTCGGCAGCAGATAAATGCCGCGGTTGCGTCGTGGTGCGGAAGACGGTTCAGGAGTGCTCATTGCGGCAGTGTAACGGCAGTGCAGCGCTGGACGTAACGTGCGACGTAACGTGCATTGGGTCACACGCTGGCCAGCCGGCGATGAGGCCGGGCTGACCTTCCGGCAGCGGAATGCTTGCGCCTGCCGCGTCGGGGTGCTGCAATCCCCGGCTATCGCACCCCCGCCAGCCGTTTCGCAGGTATCGCCATGCACCGTAGCCTCCGCGTCAGCCTGATCACCGCCGCCCTCGCCCTGGGCGCGGCCCCCGCAGTGTTCGCGAGCGGCGAGGTCTATCAATGGAAAGACGCCAACGGCGTCACCCACTATTCGCAGACGCCGCCGCCGCAGGGCAAATTCCAGGCGCGGTCGATCTATCACCGCGAACGCGTCACCGACAGCCTGACGACAGCATCGGCCGATACCAGCGAATCCCCGCAGTGCAGCACCGCACGCAAGAACATCGAACTGCTGCAAAGCGGCGCCAAGCTTAAAATGGACAGCGACGGCGACGGCAAGGCCGATCGCGATCTCAGCGACAGCGACCGCGACAAGCAGCTGCAGATCGCGCAAACCGTGTCCCGGGTAAACTGCAGCCCCAGCACCGCGAAAGCGCCGTGATCCGTTCGCCGTGAGCCGACACGGCCGTTGTCCTCACCCCCCACGGAGCCGTTGATCGCGAACATCGGGCAAAATACGGGGCTTGCCCCCCTTCCTGTCCGAGTTCCGTCCATGCGTCTGTCGCAGTTCCATCTCCGCACCGAAAAAGAAACGCCCGCCGACGCCGAGATCATCAGCCATCAGCTGATGCTGCGCGCGGGTATGCTGCGCAAGCTGGCGGCCGGCATCTACACCTGGAGCCCGCTGGGCCTGCGCGTGCTGCGCAAGGTCGAGGGCGTAGTCCGCGCCGAAATGAACGCCGCCGGCGCGCTTGAGCTGCATATGCCGTCGATCCAGCCCAAAGAGCTGTGGGAAGAAACCGGGCGCTGGCAGAAGTTCGGCGGCCAGCTGCTGAAGATCCGCGACCGCAAGGATGCCGACTACTGCTACGGTCCGACGCACGAAGAGGTGATCACCGATTTCGCGCGCCAGGAACTAGCCAGCTACAAACAGCTGCCGGTGAATTTCTATCAGATCCAGACCAAATTCCGCGACGAGATCCGCCCGCGTTTCGGGGTGATGCGCGCGCGCGAATTTTTGATGAAGGACGCCTACTCGTTCCACATCGGCGACGAGGATCTGGCGCGCGAATACCAGAGCATGTACGACACCTACGGCCGCATTTTCACCCGCCTGGGTTTGAAATTCCGCGCGGTGTTTGCCGACACCGGCGCGATCGGCGGCAGCGCTTCACACGAATTCCATGTCCTGGCCGACTCGGGCGAGGATGCGATCGCCTATGCCGTTGGCGAGCATGGTTCGGACGGTTCGGAATACGCCGCAAACGTCGAGCTGGCCGAAGCGGTGTCGCCGGGGGAACGTGCGGCGGCGAATGACGCGATGCGCAAGGTCGAGACGCCGACGCAGAAGACCTGCGAAGACGTTGCCGCCTTGTTGGGCATGTCGCTGACGCGCACCGCGAAATCGGTGGCGATCATGACTGAAGGCGCCGATAAAACCCCGCAGTTCGTGCTGGCGCTGGTGCGCGGCGATCATGTGGCCAACGAGATCAAACTTTCGAAGCTGGCCGGTATGGCCGAATATCGCCTCGCCACCGAAGCCGAAATTCTTGAACACCTCGGCAGCGAACCGGGTTTTCTTGGTCCGGTAGGCCCGAAGAAAACGATCCGCGTGATTGCCGATCGCAGCGTCGCCGCAATGCACGATTTCGTGGTCGGCGCAAACGAGCCGGGTTACCACCTGGCCGGCGTCAACTGGGGCCGCGATCTGCCGGAACCGGAGATCGTCGCCGACATCCGCAACGTCGTCGATGGCGATGCCTCGCCCGATGGCCACGGCACGCTGCGCATCGCGCGCGGCATCGAAGTGGGACACGTGTTCCAACTTGGACGTAAATACGCCGAAGCGATGAAGTGCAGCGTGCTGGACGAGACCGGCAAAGCCGCGACGCCGACGATGGGCTGCTACGGCGTGGGCGTCAGCCGCATCGTTGCCGCGGCGATCGAACAGAATCACGACGCGTCCGGGATTATCTGGCCGGAGGCGATGGCGCCGTGGCAGGTGGCGGTGTGCATCATCAATCCGAAGAACGATGCGAATGTGGTTGCCGCTGCGCAGACGCTATACGACCAACTCAACGCTGCGGGCGTTGAAGCGGTGCTGGACGACCGCGGCCTGCGCCCGGGCCCGATGTTCGCGGATATCGAATTGATCGGCATCCCGCATCGCGTGGTGGTGTCGGAACGCGGGCTGGCGGCAGGCACTTTCGAATATCGGGCACGCCGCGCCAGCGAAGCGGAATCGCTGGATCGCGATGCCCTGATGCAGCGCTTGACCGCATCAAGATAAGGCCGGCTTAACCGTCGAGCCGATGTAATTGGGGCACCCGCGCGCCGCAGAATCACTGCGGCGTGTTGATTTTGAGCGATCGATTCACTCGTCAATGCGCGGATTCGCTTATGATCACGCGTCCCGCGATGTTGCGCGGATGATTTCACTATCCCTTGGAGCACCCATGGCAATCGATCTGAACACTCTTTCCTCGAAGGAGCTGAAAAGCTTGGCCACACAAATCAAGAAACAACAAATTGCGCTGACCAAGCGCAAGCCCATTGCCGGCGTACGCAAGAAACTGATCGCGCTGGCCAAGGCTGCCGGCTACAGTATCGGCGAATTGTTCGATGGCGCTAAATCCGCAGCGACCAGAGCCGCAAAGTCGGTCGCGAAGAAGCCGGCCAAGAAAGCAGCGAAAAAGGCCGGAAAGAAGACGGCTAAAAAAGTCGCAAAAAAAGTCGCAAAAAAAGTCGCCAAGAAAGCCGTTAAAAAAGCCGGAAAGAAGACGATCAAACAAGTAGCCAAGAAGGTCGCGAAAAAAGGCCGCGCAGGCGGCAAAGTCGCGCCGAAATACCGCAACCCGGACGACCAGCAGGATACGTGGAGCGGTCGCGGCCGCAAGCCGCTATGGATGGTCGCGCAGGTGAAGAAAGGCAAGAAAGCTGAAGAGTTTCTGATCAAGCAGTAATCGCTGCACGATCGACTCGATCATCAATTCCGGCCCGGAGTCTAAAGCCAGTCAGTTAACGCTGACTGGCTTTTTTATGCGCTCGGCGAACTTCTGTGTCGGTAGAGCAGCCTTCAGGCTGCTCTACCGACAGCAAACAACGAATCAAAGATTCCGCCGCGTCGGAATCAGAATATTGCCGAACAACAACCCCGCGACCAGCGCGAGCAGGATATTCAGCGCCGCCACGATGGCCGCCTGCCCCGCTTCCATGTCCTGCTGCTGCACCACCGCCAAAAGCCCGCGCAGACTCGCGCTGCCGGGCACCAGCATGATGATGCCGGGCAGGCGCACCAATGCGCCGGGGCGATTGAACCAACGTGCATAGGCATTGCCGGCGGCGGTCATCGCCAGCGCGGCCAGAAAAATACCGACCGTGCTGCCCCATGCGCCGCCGATGTAGCGCGAAATCAGATAACCCGTCGCCGCCGCCAACATCACCAGCGGATAATCGCGGCGGTCGGTGCGGAACAACACCGCGAACGCATACGTGCCCAGCAGCAGCGCCAGCCCTTCGACCCAGTCCGGCTGCGGGCGCAGCGCGCGGATTTCAGGCTGGATGCCCAGCATATCGGCCGCAGTCAGCGCCACCATCATGCCGATCGCGAGCTTGAGGATGGTGGTCATCGCCCCTGCGAACCGCGCGGTGCCCGAGACCAGATTCTGATTGGTCAATTCATTGACCGCATTGGTCAGCGCCATGCCGGGCATCAGCACGATCAGCGACGAAATGATGACGGTGTTGAGATTCAATGCGCCGATGTAGGTCGCCACTAACACCGCAATCATGCCGGCGAACATCGCCGCGATCGCGTCGCTGGCTTCTTTAAGACGCGGCCGGTTATGGGTGGCCCAGTCCAGCGTGCCCAGCAGCAATCCGGTGACGCCGGCAGTGCCGATATCCAGCCACGGCAATCGCCACAGACCTGCGACGGCGGCGGCCGACAGCCCGAACGCGAAGATCGCGATGGTCTTGCCGCGCCAACTGCCGGGGCGGTCGAGCGCGCGCAGTGCCGCATGGCCGGCGTCCAGACCCAGCGTGCCGGACATCACCGCTTCGGCGACGCGATCCACTTCGCAGAGTTTGTACAGATCGGTTTCGCCCGGCGACAGCCGCACCACGCGCACGGTGTCGCGGCGGCCTTGTCCGGCCTCACCGAACGACAGGATCATTCCGGTCGGGTTGGACCACGCCCCGCACTCCAGCCCCAGTTTGGTCGCGACCGCCATCACCGCGCCTTCTAAACGATGCGCGGTGGTGCCGTAGGCGTGCAGACGGCCGGCAAGTTCGACCACAAAATCGACCCGTGCTTCGTGGTCATGGCGCTGCAGGGCTGCGTTCACGGCCGGCCCTTACTGTCGGTGTGCACGTTGGTCTGCAGGTGGGTCTGCATGTCCGCATGCAGCCGGCGAGCCAGCACCGCTGCGAAACGATCCGCTGCACCCGGGACGTAGTCGAAAAACAGCGAGGGCTCGGTCAGCTCCAGCTCCAGCAATCGCGGCTGTTCGTCGGCGTCGCGAATCAGATCGATCCGCGCGTACAGCGGCAGGCCATCTGCGCGCGCGCGCAACACGGCCAGCACCGCCTCGGCCAGCTGCAGCTCGTCGACGTGAGGCTCTCGCCCCGCGATGGCGTCGGCCAGCTGCGTGTGGTCGGCCGGCGCCTTGCCGGGCCGCAGCAGCGCCGCCTTGCGGATCGCGTGACTGAAGATGCCGTCGAAATACAGCAGCGCGGTTTCGCCGCTGGTGTCCACCGCATCGAGATACGGCTGCAGCATCGCGCTGCGGCCGGCGTCGAGCAGACCGCCGATGTGATTGGCAGCGGCGAAGCTCTGGTCGCGCCGGTAACGCTGGGTGTCGCGCGAGCCCGCGCTGACCGTGGGCTTGACCACCAGCTCAGCGGTGTGCGGAAACGCAGCGAGAAACGCCTGCAGCGCGGGTAACGGTTCGGCATCGGGTTCGACGAACTGCGTCGGCACCGTTGGAATACCGGCGTTGCTGAGTTCGGCGAGATAATGTTTGTCGGTATTCCAGCGCAGCATCGGCAGCGGATTGAGCAGCCGGGTGACGCGATCGACCCGTTCGCACCAGCGCAGGAAGTCCGGCAGCCGCAGGTGGTAATCCCAGGGCGAACGCAGCACCACCGCATCGTATCGCGCCCAGGACACGGTGAAGTCGTCCCAGGCGCGGACCTCGGCGCGCAGACCGATGCGGGCGCAGGCATCCAGCAGCAGCGGCATGTCGTCGTCCAGCGCAGCCGACGCGATGGCGTTAATGAAGGCGATATGGGGCATGGCATGAGTTTAGCCGGCCAGCATGTCGGCACGGATATCTGCACGAATATCCGCACGCACATCAGCACGGATATCAGCGTGCCGCGAAACGCGGTGATCGGGCATACCCCAAAGTACGGTGTGCCGCCGACACAGCACCCGGTAGACTCAGCGTTCCCACGGATCGCCCCCCGCGTCAGGAGTTTCCCGCATGCATCGCACGGTGTCGGCATGAGCAGCAGCAAAATTTATCCGAACGCAGCCGAAGCGCTGCGCGGCCTCGTCGCTGACGGCCAGACCCTCGCGGTCGGCGGTTTCGGTCTGTGCGGCATTCCCGAAGCCCTGATCGCCGCGCTGCGCGACTCCGGCGTGACGGGCCTGACCGCGATCTCCAACAACGCGGGCGTCGACGGCTTCGGCCTGGGCATGCTGCTGGCGACGCGGCAGATCAAACGAATGATTTCGTCGTACGTCGGCGAGAACAAAGAGTTCGAGCGCCAATACCTGTCCGGCGAACTCGAACTGGAATTCAATCCGCAGGGCACGCTGGCCGAACGCCTGCGCGCCGGCGGTGCCGGTATTCCCGCGTTCTACGTGCGCACCGGCTACGGCACGGTGGTGGCGGAGGGCAAAGAAACCCGCCAGTTCGATGATGGCCATTGGTACGTCATGGAAACCGCGCTGAAGGCCGACGTGTCGCTGGTCAAAGCGTGGAAGGCCGATACGTCGGGCAATCTGGTGTTCCGCAAGACCGGGCGCAACTTCAACCCGGCCTGCGCGATGGCCGGCAAGGTGTGCATCGTCGAAGTGGAGCAGCTAGTCGACGTGGGCGAGATCGATCCCGATCACGTCCACCTGCCCGGCATTTACGTCGACCGCATCGTCGTCAACGCGACGCCCGAAAAGCGGATCGAACAGCGCACCGTGCGCGCATCGTCACAGGGAGACAAGTAATGGCCTGGACCCGCGATCAAATGGCGCAGCGCGCCGCGCACGAACTCAGCGACGGCGCGTACGTCAACCTGGGCATCGGCCTGCCGACCCTCGTCGCCAATTACATCCCCGACGGCATGGACGTGTGGCTGCAGAGCGAAAACGGCCTGCTGGGCATCGGCCCGTTCCCGACCGATGACGCCGTCGACGCCGACCTCATCAACGCCGGCAAACAAACCGTCACCGCGCGTCAGGGCGCCAGCTATTTCGGCAGCCACGATTCCTTCGCGATGATCCGCGGCGGCCACATCGACCTCGCCATCCTCGGCGCGATGCAGGTCACGCACACCGGCGACCTCGCCAACTGGATGGTGCCCGGCAAAATGGTCAAAGGCATGGGCGGCGCGATGGACCTGGTGGCCGGCGTCAAACGCGTGGTGGTGCTGATGGAGCACACCGCAAAAGGCGGCGAACACAAGATCCTGTCCGCCTGCACCCTGCCGCTGACCGGCGTAGGCGTGGTCGACCGCATCATCACCGACCTGGCGGTGTTCGATATCACCGCTGATGGCTTGAAGCTGATCGAAACCGCACCCGACGTGACCGTGGACGAACTGCGCGAGAAAACCGGAGTTGCGTTTTTGGTGTGAGGGCCTGCCCCTCACACTGCGCCCGAATCCCCGCACCGGACCCGCGCGCAGCCCGGGTAAAGAGCTGCTGTTGATTTCGCGGGAGCGAAGCGTTTTTTTTGTAGGAGCGAAGGAACTCGCGAAGTCTGTACTTTTGTGGGAGCGGCGAGAGCCGCGGAGCCCGCAGTCCATGATCGACAGCAGTTTTCGCAACCAAACACATGTCGACGCTAAAGCGAATCCGGATGGCGATTGAAGCGGCCGCTGGGTGCGGGCCAGCTTCGCGACTTGCTTTGCTCCCACAACAGCAACCGCTTCGCGACTTGCATCGCTCCATAATCTTTCGCACGACTTTTCTTCGCCCCGTAAAGCGGGGAAAAAATCCAACCCCGTACCTGATCCGGGGTGGCCGAAGGCCGGATGAGGGCGCCTTTCGCGCGACACACGCTACTCCTGCTACTCCTGTTACGCCTAACATGGGGTAGCCCGTTGAGAAAGCTGCTGTTTTTTAGTTTTATGACTCTTCGTGAAAGAGAGTGGGTACATGCCCCCTAATTTCACTAATAATTCTCTTTAAAGCCAGTAATTTTCACTGATTTTAAGTCCTTGGATTTCTTGCACGATGAGCCGATGCAATCATCTATCGCTGCCATCACCCGCCTAATCGACACCTACGCCTTCCCAGGCTTCCGGCTGCTCGCCCGCGTCGAGCGCTTGTTCGACGATTCCCAGGCGCGGGTGCTCAGCCTGCGCCGACGCGAAAAAAACGATCTGCGGCACCTGCGGTCATCGCCAACGCGGGTGGTATGACCGTAGGATCAGGCGCGTACGTGATCTGTCCTGCGGCGATACCCGTGTGTACCTGGCGTTCGAGATTCGCCGCATCGATTGTGCGAAGTGCGGCAAGGTGAAGACCGAGAAGATCGCATTTCTGGCGAACAATCCTTTCTACACCGAGCGTTTCGCGCAG
>JAYVSK010000167.1:0-10485 GCA_043775395.1 Lysobacter sp.
GTGGGCGGACTGATCTTCAAAGTCGCAGGCGCTTACGGGCCGCAGACCGCTGCGGCGCTGATCGTGCTGCTGGCGATCAGCGGCAATCTGGTCAGCCGCCTGGTGCCCAAGGTCGATGCGGCGGCGCCGGACCTGAAGATCCATCTCAATCCCATCCCGGAATCGCGGCGGGTCATGGCGCTTGCGGGCAAACAGCTTGCGGTGCGCAATGCGGTGCTCGGGGTGTCGTGGTTCTGGTTCATCGGCACCGCGCTGACCGCGCAGCTGCCGATCTACGCGGAAAAATATCTGGGCGGCGACGAAACCCTGTATCTGTTCGCGCTGGGCGTGTTTTCGATCGGCACCGGCATCGGCTCGCTGCTGTGCGAAAAGCTCTCGGCGCGCACGGTCGAGATCGGCCTGGTGCCGCTGGGCGCGTTCGGAATGAGCGTGTTCCTTTTCGATCTGTATTTCGCGCGCAGCGGCGTCGCCAGCGTCATGGGGCTGGATATCGCCGGTTTTCTGGATCAGCCCGGCAGTTGGCGGATCGCAATGGACCTCTTCGGCGTTGGCTTGTTCGCCGGCCTATTCCTGGTACCCCTGTTCGCGTTGATCCAGAGCCGCACCCCGAAACAGGAGCTGTCGCGGGTGATCTCCGGGGTCAACATCCAGAATGCGTTCTTCATCGTGCTTGCGGCGGTGCTGGGCATCGCACTGCAGATGAAGCAGGTGACGATTGGCGCGACCACCATCAGGATGCCGGGCCTCGGCATTCCGCAGCTGTTCCTGTGTCTGGCGATCGCCAATACGCTGGTGGCGATCTGGATCTTCACGATCGTGCCGGAATTCCTGATGCGCTTCCTCAGCTGGGTGTTCGTGCGCGCGCTGTACCGGCTGCAGGTGCACGGCATCGAAAAAAATATTCCGGACGAAGGCCCGGCACTGATCGTGTGCAACCACGTCAGCTATCTGGACGCACTGATCCTGTCGGCCAGCATTCCGCGGCCGGTGCGCTTCGTCATGTATTACAAAATTTTCAATGTGCCGGTGATGCGCTGGATCTTCCGCACCGGCAAGGCGATTCCCATCGCCGGCGCCAAGGAAGACCTGGACGTGATGCGCAGCGCGTTCGAGGAGATCGATGCGGCGCTGGCCGATGGGCAGCTGGTTTGCATCTTCCCGGAAGGCGCGTTGACCCGCGACGGAGAGATCGCTCCATTCAAGGCCGGAGTGTTGCGCGCGCTGGAGCGGCGGCCGGTGCCGGTGGTGCCGATGGCGCTGAAGAACATGTGGACCAGCATGTGGAGCAAGCGCGACGGCCGGATGCGGCAGATGCGTCTACCACGCAGGTTCCGCGCCCATGTCGAAGTGGTGGCCGGTCCGCCCATCGACGGCCGCGGTGTTGCGGTAGCGGCCTTGGAAGCCCAGGTCCGGGCGCTGCGCGGCGACGCAGCCTGAGCGTCGCTGTCATCGCGTTTCGATATCGCAACCGATTGCGCCCAGCGGCGGAATCGGCACAATGCGGGTGACAGCGCGCCACATCCGCCCAAAACGGGCAGGCCGCACGTTTCCACCGCCCATCCACACCCGATTCCCGGAGATTCCGCATGAACACGACCGCCGCACCCGGCTCCATTCCTAATCATCTGGCCTGGGCGATCATCGCGACGGTCCTTGCGACCTGTCTGTGCTGCCCGCTTGGTCTGCTTGGCATCGTCGCCATCGTCCAATCCAACAAGGTCAACACGCTCCTCAACCAGGGCGACATGGAGGGCGCGCGCCGGGCTTCGGACAGCGCCAAGACGTGGTGCTGGGTGGCCACAGCGCTGGCCATCATCGGCGTGCTGATCAACGTCGGCTTGCTCGCCACCGGCGGCATGGCGTCGTACGTGGAAACGATGCAGCAGTTGCAGAACCGCTGATCGTTGTTTCCGATGTTGGCGTTGAAGACATCCGAAAAGTTCGCGTTGACGATGGCCGCACTCGCGGCCATCGTCGGCATTTGGATGCTGCGCAATTACGACCCCAACGCACCGCACAGTTTGTTTCCGCCGTGCATGTTCAAGGCTTTCACAGGTTATTACTGCATCGGCTGCGGGCTGACCCGTGCGCTGCATGCGCTGGTACACGGCGATATCGGCGGCGCGTTCGCGATGAATCCGCTGGCGATGCTGGTGCTTCCGCTCATCCCGCTGATGCTCATCGACGGCCGCGGCGCCACGCCGGTACCGCTCAGGCCGTTCATGTCGGTCGTGATGACGCCGAAACTCTGGATGCTGCTGCTGCCGGCGTACTGGATCGCCCGCAATCTGCCTTGGGCCCCTTTCAGCTGGCTCGCTCCGGGTTGAAGCCAAGCCAGCTACATACGCCACCGGCCGTCCAGCGTTCACTTCCCGGGTGCTAGCCTTCGGGCGATGTCCATCTCCGCCCGCACCTCGATATTGCTCTGCACGCTGCTTGCGGCCTGCATGCCCGCAACCTGCATGCTGTGGCCGATCGCGGCGCACGCGCAGCAGGCGCTGAACCGCTGCAATGGCCCCGGCGGCAATCTCATCTACACCGACCGCCCCTGCGACACGATCGGCGCCACCGAGCGTCTGCCGCGCAGCGCCATCGCCGGCGCGTACGGGCTGCGTCGCGGCGGCTGCGCGCGCAATCTTCAGGATCTGGTCTATGAGATTACCGCGGCGATCGACAACCGCGACGTGAACCGGCTTGGCGCGGTCTATCACTGGGTCGGTCAGAACGCACAAAGCGGCGACCGCATCCTGAATCGGCTGCAGGCGATCGTTGACCGTCCGCTGGTGGATATCGCGCCGCTGCGGGGTAGGTTCGCGGAGACGCCCGCACTGGCGACCGAGACCGCGCCCGTTGTCGTACCGCCACCATTGCCCGCAGCACCGATCACCGCTGAACCGCCAACCGACGGCGACTCCGCTGCAGGTGAGGTTGCGTCCCAGCGCCGCGCGATCCGCCGGCCGCCGGTCGGCCTGCGCCTGGAACAAACGCTCGGCAAAGGCACGACGCCCTCGCAGACGGTCTTCGGGCTACGCCGACATCTCGACTGTTGGTGGATCACGCTCTAGAAACTGCGCTGCATGCACCAGGCTGCACGTCTTCGGATCAAGATCGCGCATTGCATACTGAGACGAAGTTGGCGATCTACGCACACGCATGCTGCGGCGCAGCTTGCACGACGCTGCGGCGCGTGAGATCCATTGCGCTGGGCAAGGTGTCCGGGCCTCCCTCAAAACCATCATCGGTCCCGACATTGCATCCGCCGGCTCGGACGCCGCAATGGAAGGACCAAGGAGAGGTTACCGCATGAAACGTTCCATGATGTTCATCGCTATCGGTACGGTCGCAGCGTTGGGTTTTGCCTCATCCGCCACTCAGGCCGCGAAGCCGCCGCTGTTCTCCAGCATGAAGGCCGCACCTGCCGGTATCAGCGCAGACGCCGCCTATCGCGCTTTATCCGAAAGTCGCGCCACCTCATCGCTGCAGATGGTGCAGGCCGATGCCCGCCAGATCAGCGCCAAGAACGACACGCTGCAGCTTGGGCTGGGCGACGCGGGTACGGTCCACATGCGCTATACCAAGCGCAATCCCGACGGCACGCTGGTGTGGTACGGCAATATCGGCAAAGACTTCGGTGTGTTCGATTCGTTGCGGGCGAAATCCACCGGCGAAATCGCCGATGACCCGAACAATTCGGTGATGATCGTGCGTCACGGCGACAAGCTCACCGGGACCATCCGCATGAAAGGCGAACTTTACGCACTGCGTCCGCTGCGGTCCGGCGGGCACGTGATCGCGCGGATCGACGAATCGAAGATGCCGCCGGATCACCCGGCCGCCTACAAATTCCTGCCGCGCATCGACATGAACCAAGCGCTGCGTGCCGGCAAAGTCACTTCGAATGCCGCAACGCTGGCCAACACCACGATCCGGGTGATGGTGGCCTATACGCCGTCCGCCGCCAGTGCGAGCGGCGATATCATCGGCCTGATCAATCTCGCCGTATCCGAGAGCAACCAGGGCTACGCCAACAGCGGCGTGAACATCACCATGCAGCTGGCCTCCACGGTTTCCACCACGTACACCGAGTCGGGCAGTTTCACCACCGATCTCACGCGCTTCCGTGGCACCACCGACGGCTTCATGGATTCCATCCACACCACCCGCAACAGCAGCGCTGCGGATGTGGCGGTGCTGTTGATCAACAACAGTTCGTCCTGCGGTCTGGCATCGGCGATCGGCTCCACTGCCAGCACCGCGTTCGCGGCCGCGCACTACGGCTGCGCCACCGGCTATTACTCGTTCGCACACGAGGTTGGCCATCTGCAGTCCGCACGTCACGATCCAGCCAACGATCCGACCAACAGCCCGTACGCCTACGGTCACGGTTATCAGTCCCCGACCAGCGCATGGCGCACGATCATGGCTTACAACTGCAGCGCAGGCTGCCCGCGTATCAACTACTGGTCCAATCCCACCAAAACTTACGGTGGACAGGCGATGGGCACGGTAAGCAGCAACGACAACCGCCGCGTGTTGAACAACACCGCAGCTACGGTCGCCGCCTACCGCTGATCACAGTCGCAATCGAAGGCTTTGCATCATCGGACGGGGCCTCAGGGCCCCGTCTTTTTTGGCGATCCGGCGTCACACTGTCGGCACCCATCCCGTTGGCCTAAAATGCCGATCGCATCGACTTTCCGCAGACGGACACCGACATGACCCAGCGTTACCCCGAATGGATCTGGCACAACGGCACCATCAAGCCTTGGGCCGAGGCCACCACTCACGTCATGTCGCACGTCGTGCATTACGGGTCGTCGGTGTTCGAAGGCATTCGCTGCTACGACACGCCAAGCGGCCCGGCCATCTTCCGCCTCACCGATCACAACAAGCGGCTGTATGCGTCGGCCAAAATCTACGACATGGCGATGCCCTATGGCCTCGATGCGGTCAACGCCGCGTGCCGCGATGTGCTCAAAGCCAACGACTTCACCACCGACTACCTGCGCCCGGTCGCGTATCGCAGCCTCGGCGGCTTCGGTCTGTCCGCCGACACGCCCACCGATATGGCGGTAGCCACCTGGAAAATGGGCCAGTATCTGGGCGCCGAGGTGCTGGAAGAAGGCATCGACGCCTGCGTCTCCAGCTGGCAGCGCTTCGCGCCCAACACCATTCCGGCCGGCGCCAAAGCAGGCGGCAACTATCTGTCCGGGCAGTTGGTAGCACGCGAAGCGCGACGCCTGGGTTTCGGCGAAGGCATCGCGCTGGCATCCACGGGCCTGCTCAGCGAAGGCGCCGGCGAAAATCTGTTTCTGGTGTTCGATGGTGTATTGCACACCACCCCGGTCAGCGCCGCGCTGCTCAACGGCCTGACCCGCAACACCATCATCACCCTCGCCCGCGACCACGGCATCGAGGTGGTCGAACGCGATCTGCCGCGCGAATATCTCTACCTTTGCGACGAGCTGTTCATGTGCGGCACTGCCGCCGAAATCACCCCGATCCGCTCGGTCGACGGCCGGCAAGTGGGCGCCGGTAAACCCGGCGCTGTGACGCGTCGTTTGCAGGCACTGTTCTTTGGACTATTCAGCGGCAAGACTACGGACAAGTATGGGTGGCTGGAGCGGGTGTGAGAGTTTTTTGCAAAATAATATTGAGCGTGTTGAGACTTGATATGCTCGAAAAAGAGCGAAACTGAAGGGAGTTTTCATTAATGCTAAGTATGGCTTTGAGCGTAATGCTCGCACTAGGTAACGGATCTGCTCCCCCTCCACAACCGCCGCCTTCCCCACAACCATCGCCAAGTCCAACATGGCCTTTTCCAGCAGTTGAACCTATAACTGATGAAGATAAGCCAGATGAAGATGGTGCGAAGCCTTACATTCGTTACTGCACGCCCGAAGATATTGATGCCGGAGTAGAAGGTTGTAACGGCAATTGGCCTTAAAAGATTTAAGTCAAACTTAGACCGGCCTCAACCCATATTGCATTCCGTGACAGCATTTTTTGAACGCATAAATGGAATTGGAAGTTAACTGGCATATCTATTGATTGGGCCAGCTCTGTACCGTTCACAGAGTTGGCTTATCTTGTGCGGGCGCAAAATTGAGGGTTGCGATTACACCACGCTCCGCGCCAGGCACTACTCGCACATGCCAGCCGTAGAGGGCGCACAGGCGCCGCACGATCGAAAGACCGATGCCGCCGCCTTGGGTGTGCTCGGCATGACTGCCGCGATAGCCGCGCTCGAACAGCCGCGCGGCGTCTTCGACGCTGAGGCCGGGGCCGCTGTCGATCACGTCGACGGCGTTATCGCCCAGGCGCACGACCACCTCGCCCTGCTGCGTGTATTTCACCGCGTTGCCGATCAGGTTGCTGAGCGCCACGGTGACGGCCGCGTCGGGCGAATCGACCACCACCTGCCCTACTGCGCCTTCCATGCGCAGCGTCAGCGGCTTGCCGCCGAGCTGGGTGCGGTGCGCGTCGAGCAGCTGCTCCGCAAGACGGCCGACATCGGCGGCGCCATGGCCGCGTTCGTTGCGCGACAGCAGCAGCAGCGCGCTGATCAGATCCGTGCACTGCTGCTCGGCGCGCTGGATGCGCTGCAGCCGCGCGCGGGTTTTGTCGTCCAGATCGGGCTTGGTCAACAACAGTTCGGAAGCGCCGCGGATCACCGCCAGCGGTGTACGCAGTTCATGGCTCACGTCGGCGTTGAACTCGCGGTCGCGCTTGACCACGTCGGTGAGCCGCTCGGCGTAGTCGTCCAGCGCTTTCGCAAGCTCGCCCACTTCGTCCCCGGCGAAATGCGAAGCCAGCTCCTCGGGTTCGGAAGTCCGTCCGGAGCGTCGCAGCCGTTGCGCCAGTTCGGTCACTGGACTCATGACGCGCGAAGCCGCCCACCAGCCAACCAGTAACGAGAATAGAGTGAAGGCGATAACCGACGCAAAAATCGCCTGCTGCAACTTGCGTGCAGTCTCCGTCGCGCCGGTCACGTCATAGCGCACGAGGCTGGTAAATGAAGTGCCATCGGGGCTGACGCCTTGCTTGATCGCAACCTTGTAATCGTGCCAGCTGCCATCTTCCGCCTGTTGACGTACATCATGGATGCCCGGCGAAAGGTTGCGATAGAGGGGATCGATTTTGAAAGCGTTACGCTGGCTCCACGTCCTGGCGTCGAAAATGAGGAAAAATTTTGGCGCATCGGGGTTTCGTTCAACCTGTGTCGCAAGGCTCCCCACTTCGCGTTCCAAAGTTTTCTCAATCAGCTGGTTTTCCAGCTTTCCACGAACATACAGCACTGCAAATGCGAACAGCGTCGTCAGCCCAAACCCCAGCCAGAGGAACGACAGGATGATGCGGCTGCGCAGCCGTCGGCGGTAGGCGGGTTTACGACGCCAGGCGGGCGCTGCCTCAGGCGCTGGCATCGGGCACGGCGATGCGATAACCAATGCCGTGACGGGTCTGGATCAGCGGAATCGGGAACGGCTTGTCGACCATCGCGCGCAGGCCGTGGATATGCACGCGCAGGCTGTCGGAATCCGGCAACTCCTCGCCCCACACCCGCGTTTCCAGCTCCTGCCGGGTCACGACCGCAGGCGACGCTTCCATAAGCGACTGCAATATTTTCAGCGCGGTCGGGTTGAGCTGCAGCAGCTTGCCCTGGCGGCGCACTTCGAGCGTATCCAAGTTGTATTCCAGATCGCCCACGTCCAGCACCCGGGTCTGTTTGCCTTTGCCGCGTCGCGCCAGGGCATTGAGGCGGACTTCGACTTCCTGCAGCGCGAACGGCTTGATCAGGTAATCGTCGGCGCCGGAATCGAAGCCGGCGATCTTGTTGTCCAGCGTATCGCGCGCGGTAAGCATCAACACCGGCGTCTGCTTGCGGGCCTCGCCGCGAAGTTTGCGGCAGACTTCCAAGCCATCCATGCCGGGCAGATTGAGGTCCAGCACGATGGCATCGAATTCGTGGACGATGGCCAGATGCAGGCCGGTAATGCCGTCGGCGGCGAAGTCGACGGTATGGCCGCGGTCTTCCAGGTAATCGCCGAGATTGGCCGCGATGTCCTGGTTATCTTCGATCACAAGTATGCGCATGGGCGATGAATCCTCAAAAGTGCTGTTGTGACCGGTAGGCGCACGTTCGGTTCCCATGGATTACCGGTGCGAGTTGCCGGTGCAGGCCAAAGTCTACGCCCCCGCAATTCTTGCACACCGCGTCGATGCGTCGCCGCTGGACGCATGCGCGGGATGCGATACGTGAGATGCGTACGAAACCGTGGCACGTCTGCAGTCGAAAAAAATGGCCCGGAGGGCATGGACCATCCGGGCCGAACATTGGGTGTAACCCCGATTACCGGTTCTGCATCGCCCTGACGAGGGTGGGTGTGGTCACAGAGTTCGGTCACGGCACGCTACGCCTGGGGCGATTAAAGCCCTGTTAAAACCAGATGAGATCGAGTTTTTCCCCACCGGGTCATTTTTTGGCCATGCTGCGTGCGGCTTTATTTTTGACGCCTTTTGCCAGAAGATCGACGATTTTTCCCGCTATATTCACGCCAGTCGCCGCCTCAATGCCTTCCAGGCCTGGAGACGCATTGACCTCAAGCACCAGTGGCCCGCGCCGGGCACGGATCAGATCCACACCGGCCACACCAAGCCCCAGGACCTTGGCTGCGCGGATCGCGACCGCACGCTCATCGTCGCTGGCCTGCACCGCCTCAGCCGTGCCGCCGCGATGCAGGTTGGAACGGAAGTCGCCTTTCGGCGCCTGCCGTCGCATCGACGCAACCACCTCGTCCCCGACCACGAAACAGCGCAGGTCGGCGCCTTCAGCTTCGGCAATGAATTCCTGGACCAGAAAATTGGCGTACAGCCCGCGCAGGGTCTCGACGACGCTGCGCGACGCGGACGGCTTCTCGGTCAGAATCACCCCGGCGCCCTGCGAGCTTTCGTTGAGTTTGATCACGTGCGGCGGCGCACCTAGCATCGACAGCAGATCCACGGTGTCGTCCGGGTTGTCGCCGAATACCGTAGTCGGCATCCCGATGCCCTGTGCGCCCAGCAGCTGATGCGCCCGCAGCTTGTCGCGCGCGCGTGCGATGGCATCGGCGGTATTGGGGGTGTAACTGCCCATCAACTCGAACTGATGCAGCACCGCAGCCCCATAGCGGGTGATCGACGCGCCGATCCGCGGCAGCACCGCCTGATACCCGGCCAATGGGCGACCTTTGTAATGCATATCGAACCCGTCCGATGCGATGCGCATGTAACAGCGCAGCGGATCGAGCACCCGCGCCGTGTGTCCATGCGCGCGTGCGGCCTCCACCAGCCGGCGGGTCGAATAGAGCTTGCTGTTGCGGGAAAGAATGGCGAGCTTCATACGGTGCTCCGGCGGGCCGGTGCAGCATAGCGGGTCGACCATGGCATTGCGTGCGCTGCCGGAAGCAAAAAACTGAGAAAGCGTTGAGCCGCATTTTACAAAGGTCGTCGTGCGCAATGCGGCGGTAGCTTCGACTTTGCATCGACAAACAGCCCGCTGCCTCCCGTTTGAGGCTTGCAGATCAAGGACCTTACCTAACGTTGGGCGCTGGCATACATCTTGCAGCGCATCGATTGTTCTTGCGCGAACCATTTTTGCGCAGCCCATGAACCCGATCAGATTCGACCGCTGGATGCAGATCCGTAGGCATGCCGCCCTCGCCGCGAAACGAGAGGCCGGTTCCGTCGCAGCAGCGGCACCGATTTGATCGCACAGTACCGTCGAATCAGCCAAGAACATCCCCATCAGGAGCAGATGCATGACCACTCCACAGCAACTCGAAGACCATCTCTGGAAAAGCATCCAATCGGACCGCACCATGATGCTCGGCCTTGAGCACGAACAAAACGGGCACACGCGCCCGATGACCGCGCAGATCGAAAACGATAAAGGCCCGATCTGGTTCTTCGCGTCCGTCGACAACAGCATCGTACAGTCGCTTGGCGCGCAAACCGGCCGCGCCAGCGCCGCTTTCATGTCGAAAAACCATGACCTGTTCGCCAGCATCCATGGTTCGCTGCGCGTCGACACCGACCCTGTCGTCATCGACCGCTTATGGAATCCCTTCGTGGCGGCTTGGTACGAAGACGGTAAAACTGATTCCAAACTCCGGCTGCTGCGTCTGGATGCAGAACATGCGCACGTTTGGGAAAACGGTTCCAGCCTGATTGCCGGCATCAAGATGATGCTCGGCATCGACCCTAAAAAAAATTACAAAGACAAGGTTGCGGAAATCGATCTGCGCTGAATGTCGCAACCGCCAGCGTACCGGCTGTCAGAGCGCAACAACGAAAACGGCGGCCTGCAGGCAGGCCGCCGTCCATATGCATCCTTAATTTAATCAGTTAAGCGGGAATTTCCAAAGTGTGGTTTACCCCGAATGTCTGCAGTGCTTGAGGCAGTGAGTTTCGCGTTACCAACGATACACAGACAGCGTCCGCAGGCTT
>JAYVSK010000168.1:0-2905 GCA_043775395.1 Lysobacter sp.
GAAAGTCAAAGGGGCGGCGGCTCTAGCGGTTCGGCGCCGGGTGGGCCCAACGATCCGGTCGTAAGCGCGATGCTCGACAATCTCAGAGCATCGACTCAGCCTGCAGGCGCACCGGCTCCTGCCGGCGGCCAATCCAACTCAGGCAAGAAAGTCAGCATCGCCCAGTATCAGCGCAATCCGGATACGCTGATGGTTCGTGGTACTTATATCCGATGCGTGCTTGAGACGCGGATCATCACTGACTATCCGGGTTATACCTCTTGCATCGTCACTGAGCCTGTTTATTCGATCAACGGGCGTAAACTGCTGCTGCCGAAGGGCTCAAAAGCTCTTGGGCGTTATCAGGGTGAGCCCACTGGCCCACGTGTCGCCGTCGTCTGGGACCGCATTACGACTCCGAATGGTTTGGACCTTACGCTTGAAGGTCCTGGCGTCGACAATCTTGGCGGCTCCGGACATCCGGGCGATTACAACGGACACTTGTTCAGCAAGCTCGGCTCTGCCTTGATGATCAGCCTGATCAGCGACGTATTCAAATATGCGGCTGCCGAAAACGGCCCGAAGACCGATTCTGTGACCTCGGGCGGTAACATCGTCAGTCAGCCATTCGAGAGCAATACCGCGAAAACAGTCGAGAGAATGGCCAATCAGGTGCTGGCGAAATCGCTTTCCCGACCGGCAACAGTCACGATCAACCAAGGCACGGTGCTCAATATCTATGTCGCTGGCGACGTCGATTTCTCCGGCGTGATTCGTCGGTGATTGCGCTGGTTATCGATCAGAAGCTGTACTGACTCGTCTCCATGGATATCGACAATTCTCCGATCGCCAATGTTTCCAACGATTTCTTGGAGTACCAGTACAGTGTGCTCGGCATTCTTGAGTACATGAGCTCTCCGGAAGTCACCGAAATATGTATCAATAAGCCCGGCGAGCTCTATTTGGAGACAAACAAGGGCTGGCAGTATATCGAAGTGCCGACGCTCACTTTCGAGCGGGCGCGCCAGTTCTGTACTGCAGTCGTCAACGAAAGCAATACGGGGCAGCGCATCACCGATGTCGATCCGGTGGTGTCGCTGACTTTTCCAACCGGGCAACGCGCCCAGTTCGTAATTCCTCCCGCTTGCGATGCGGGCAAAACGTCGATTACGATCCGTTTGCCGGCAAAGCGGAACTTCACGCTGCAGAGCTATGAGGAAAGCGGCTTTTTCAAGCAGATCCTTGAAGGTGACCCGGAAGTCAGCGATCACGACAAAGAGCTCCTGCAGTTGCGTGAGGATCGCGATTACGCCGAGTTTTTCAAGAAATCGGTGATGTACAAGAAAAATGTGGTGGTTGCCGGCGCGACCGGCAGCGGTAAAACCACGTTCATGAAATCCTTGGTCGGCCACATACCTCACGAAGAGCGGTTGGTAACGATTGAGGATGCGCGCGAGCTGTTCATCGAACAGCCGAACATCGTGCATCTGCTTTACTCCAAGGGCGGCCAGAGCGCCAGCAACGTTACCGCCAAGACCTGCATGGAAGCTTGTCTGCGCATGAAGCCAGACCGGATTATCCTGGCCGAACTTCGTGGCGACGAAGCGTTCTATTTCATCCGAAACTGCGCATCCGGTCATCCCGGGTCCATTACCAGTTGCCATGCGGGCAGCACATCTCAGACATGGGATCAGCTTGCGCTGATGGTCAAGGCGTCTAACGAAGGCTCCGGACTGGAATTCGAGGTCATCAAGCGCCTGCTGATGCTGACGATCGATATCGTGGTGCACATCAAGGCGCATGCTGGGAAACGTTACATCACCGGTATCGACTACGACCCGAAGCGCATGCTTGGCCTCTGAGCCGTTCGCGTTCCATATCGCGCAGACGATGCATCCGTCGTACTCCACGGTATTTCAATAGTGCGTTTCTTCTATTCCGATGTTGCCGTCCGTCATGATGTGGACCGTGACCCAGCGATCGTACTCGTCTTCACGCAGCAGCGCGACGACGCATGAACACAGTGCGCTGGCGATCGCTGCGACGGTATTGCTGTGGCCGATCACCAGTACGGTTCCTGTCGGATGCATGTTTCGCAATGCAGCGGCGAAGTCTGCTGCAGGTATCTCCGCAGCGTAGGTTCGCACTTGGAGGCCGTGCGCTTGGGCGGTTGGTGAAGCAGTCATTTGCGTGCGCCGATAGCCGGTGGCGTAAACCGCCGCTACGCGCTCTCCGGTCAACAGTCCAGCCAGTCGCTGCGCCCGCTCGCGACCGGTATCGCTCAAGGTCGGATCTTTGGGATCGTCCAAAGATTTTTCGGCGTGACGGACGATCACGAACCGCGTTTGCTCTCCGGCCACACTCACTGCCGATGTTGCCCTGCACCCTGTCGCCATGAACGCAGCCAATACTGCAGTCGCGACTGAGCGTAAGAGCGGCTTCATCTTCATGATGTGGTTTTCAGCGTCGCAAGTAGTCCGCGTGCCGTCTGCAATCGAATAATAGCGTCGGGCAAGTCGAGTTTGATCCGCAGTTTGTCCGGCCCGTCCATCTGGTAGTGCTTCGGTTGACCCTGGATCAGGCGGATCACCGACATCGGATCGACGTTGGGTTTCTCGACGAACTGGATCCTGCCGCCGGTCGCGCTCAGATCGAGCTTACGGATGCCCAGTGCGGTAGCGTCCAATTTGAGCTCGGCGGTGGCGAACAGATGCTTGGCGGGGTCCGGCAGTAGACCAAAGCGATCGATCATTTCCACCTGCAGTTCGCGCAGATCATCCACGCTCCGCGCGCTGCTCACGCGTTTGTACAGGGTCAATCGCGTATGCACGTCTGGCAGATAATCATCGGGAATCAATGCCGGAATATGCAGTTCGACGTCGGCGCCCCGGTGGTCGTGCAAGTCCAAGCCAAGCGCATCCACGCC
>JAYVSK010000169.1:0-6917 GCA_043775395.1 Lysobacter sp.
TGGGCTGCTACGCCGATTTCACTTTGCCTTCGGCCCCCAGCGATACCCAGACCGCCGCAGTCAACAGCATCTACTACGCCACCGACGATCCGCAGGCGCCCAAATCGCACAATCACGGCAGCCCGGTGAAGGTGGGCGGCGGCGTGAGCGGCGACCTGATGATCGTGCAGGGACCGCTGGGTCTGAACTGGCGCGAGCGTCGGATGGCGGTGATGCCGCGCATCGAGAACGCCGATGTGCGCAAAAACTGCCCGCCCACCGAGGCGCGCGTGGATTTATGGGTGAAGACCGGCGTGCATGTCGAAGGTCGGCCGGAATGGGTGTTCGTCAAAATCCATACCCACGGCACCCAGGAACACGATATCGACACGCTGTTGGGCGAGCCCGTCGACGCCATGCATCGGTATCTCGAAAGCGCCTATAACGACGGCAAGCGCTACGTGCTGCACTACGTCACCTCGCGCGAGGTCTACAACATCATCAAGGCCGCCGAAGCCGGCGAGCAGGGCGACCCCGGCCAATATCGCGACTATCTGCTGCCGGCACCGCGGTCTTCATGGGTGGGTGGGCGCCAGGCGCGCAGCGCGTGAACGGTGGCCACAGCGCGCGCGTGAGTGTGGTCATGCCGGCCTACAACGCTGCGGCAACGCTGCAGGCGTCGATGGACTCGGTGTTCGCGCAGACCCACGCGGATATCGAACTGCTGGTGATCGACGATTGTTCCAGCGACGCAAGCTGGGAATTGATCCAGCACGCCGCCGCGCGCGAACCCTGTGTGGTGCCGATCAAGCTGCATCAGAACGGCGGCGTGGCGGCCGCACGCAATGCAGGCATCGAAGCCGCGACCGGCACGCACATTGCCTTCCTCGACAGCGACGACCGCTGGCTGCCCGACAAACTCGCGCTGCAGCTTGCGCACATGCAGCAGACCGGCACGCAGATCAGCTACACCGGCTATCGCCGTTTCGACGACAGCGGCCGTACGCTGTCCATCGTGCTCCCGCCCGCCGAAGTCGGCTATGCCGACATGCTCAAGAGCAACCGCATCGGCAACCTCACAGGCCTGTACGACCGCAGCCTCGGCGATGCGCGTTTCCAGCGCATCGGCCACGAAGACTACGTGTTCTGGCTGCAGCTGGTGCGTCGCGCCGGCATCGCCCGCCGCGTACCGACACCAGAGCCACTGGCCGAATATCTGGTCCGCAGCGGCTCGCTGTCCGCCGACAAGCGCAAGGCCGCGCAGTGGCAGTGGAACATCTACCGCAACGTCGAAGGCCTCGGCCCGGTTCGCGCTGCGTGGTACTTCGCGCACTATGCGGCGATTGCGTTGGCGAAGAGACGGCGGTAGACGAATTTCAGACCGCGGTTTTGTCAGGATGCCGGTAGAGCGGCCTTCAGGCCGCTGCTTTTTCGGGAGATTGATAGACCGGCCTGACCAGCCATTCGGCTGTTGAAAACCAAGTCACTTTTTTGTGCACAAATTAAAGCAGCGGCCTGAAGGCCGCTCTACCGAGGGCGCATGGCTTGGCGGGGCCATGCACCATCCACCAATGCGATGTGATCTTCCGCGCAGACCGCATGCCGACCGCCATCTGCATAGGCAGGCGCATAACCACCGGTGAAGGCGGAAAACGCAGGCAGCACGGTGATGCCTTCACGCAGCCAGAACGCGGGCATACGTCGCGGCAGCCCGGGCAGTTTCACCACCGGATGCAGATGTCCGGCGATGACGTGCAGCGACGGATGCGCATGCGGTTCGTGACAGAGCAAAAACGGCGTATCGCTTTCGGCGTCGCCCAGCGCTTCGATATCGAGTGCGGCGGCATCGCGAAAACGGTCGTGGTTGCCGCGCAGCGCGACGAATCGAATGGCGGTGTGTTCCGCGCGCCAGTGGTTCCAAGTGTCGCGCCAGCGCGCGTGATGCGTAGCGCCGTGCAGCAGGTCGCCAAGCACCCACACTTCGCGCGCGCTGCTGGCGGTGATCAAACGCGAGAGCCGCGCGAGATCGTGCGCGGTGCCGCCGCTGGGCAGCGCAATGCCGGCGGCCCGGAACACGTCGCCTTTGCCCAGGTGCAGATCTGCGATGAGCAGGCGTTCGCGCGCCGGCCAGTACAGGGCGCGATCGGCGAACAATTGCATGGCCTCGCCGGCGATGTTCAGCGCCAGGCGATCAGCCATGTTTCTTTTCCAACTGCGCCGCAGCGCGCTGGATCCGGGTCTTCCAATCTTCGCTGCTGAGCTGGCCGCGCAGCGCTTCGGCCCACAGCGGAAACGACAGCGGCGTGAATGAAGGCGGACGCTGCAGATCAATCGTGCGCGCGGCGCAGTCGTGCAGCGCGGTTTCCAGCCGCGGAACATCGAGCTGTTGGGCCAGCACTTCGCGTTCGGCCTGCTGCAGCAGCAGGTGATCGGGGTCGTAGCGGGTCAGTACGTCGAACAGCAGCCCGCTGGACGCCTGCAGCTGACGCAGCGAACGCGCCGCGCGGCCGGGCAGCGACGGCGGCAACAGCCCGGCGACGCGGGCGACTTCGCGAAACTGGCGACGCGCCAGTTCGCCGAGATTGACGCTGTCGCGCAGATCGTCCAACAGCGCATCCGGCGACAGCAGCGTGCGCAGCAGGTTCGCGTCGATGCTGGTGTTCGCCTGTGCCGATAAAATCAGGCCGTAGTCGTTCGCGGCATACGAGAACGTGTTCGGCGCGACGCGCCCCCAGCGCAGCGCCATCAGCGCCGCGATGCCTTCATGCACGGCGCGGCCGGCGAACGGAAACACGCACAGGTGCTGACCGTCGCGCGCTTCTAACCATTCGGCGAGCAGATGCTGCGGGCGCGGGCGCGACGACAGCCGCGACTGCAGCGCCAGCAATGGCGCCAGCGCGCGCATTTCCGCCGATGGGTCCGCGCTGTCTGGCCCAGCATTGCTTGCTGACAACAGCGTTTCCACTTCGCGGCCGAGTTCGGTCGACAGCGGCATCCGTCCGCCCTGCCAGCGCGGCACCACGCCGTCGCCGCCGGAGGCCAGCCGCACGTAGGCGGTCATGTCTTTGATCTGCACCAGTTCCAGCGTGCGGCCGGCGAACTGGAAACGGTCGCGCGGACGCAGGCGGCTGATAAAGCTTTCTTCGACCGATCCAAGCCCGCCGCCCTTGAGGAATTTCACCGCCATGCTGCCGTCGCTGGTGATGGTGCCGATGGACAGCCGGTGGCGCAGCGCGATTCTGCGGTCGTGGACGCGATACGCGCCGTCTTCGTCGCACTGCACCCGGCAGTATTCCGGGTAGTTCGACAGCGCGTTGCCGCCTTCGACGATGAAGGCGAGCACCGCGTTCCACTGCGCCCGGGTCAGCGCTGCGAACGCGTGCGTGCCGATGATTTCCGCATACAGCGCTTCGGGATCGAAACCGCCGCCCAACGCCAGCGTGATGCAGTGTTGGGCCAGCACGTCCAGCGACAGCCGCAGCGGCGGACGCGCTTCGATCCGGCCGTGGGCCAAAGCGATGCGCGCGGCCGCGTATTCGGCCAACTCCAGCGCGTGAGTGGGTACGCAGATGATCGCGCCGGATTCGCCGGGGCGGTGCCGGGCGCGGCCGGCGCGCTGCAGCAGGCGCGACATGCCTTTGGGGCTGCCGATCTGCAGCACCTGATCCACCGCCGGAAAATCCACGCCAAGGTCCAGGCTGGAGGTGGCGACCGCGCAGCGGATGCTGCCGTCGCGCAGGCCCTGTTCGGCGGCGCGGCGCAGCTTGGGATCCAGCGAGCCGTGATGCAGCGCGAGTGTCGAAGGATCGTCTGGCCACACCGCTTCCAGCGCGCGATGCCACAGTTCGGCCTGCGCGCGGGTGTTGGTGAACAGCAGCGAGCTGTGCGCCTGCGCCAACGCCGCCACCACGCGCGGCAGCTGCGACAGGCCCAGATGTCCGGCCCACGGGAAGCGTTCGCCCGCGTTCGGCAACAGGGTGTCGACGACCAGCCCGCGGCGCAGCGCGCCGGAGACGATGGCGGACTCGGGCGCGTGCGGCAGCAGCGCATCGCGCGCTTCGTCCAGATTGCCCAGCGTGGCGGACAGGCCCCAGATGCGCATCGCGGGCGCAAGCGCGCGCAGCCGCGCGAGGCACAGCTGCAGCAGCACCCCGCGCTTGTTGCCCAGCAGTTCGTGCCACTCGTCCACCACCACGCAGCGCAGTGCGCCAAGCAGCGCGGCGCTGTCGTCATAGGACAGCAGCAGCGCCAGCGATTCGGGCGTGATCACCAGCGCATCGAGTTTGCCGGCGCGCGCCAGGCGTTTGTCGCGCGCGCTGGCGTCGCCGGTGCGCATGCCCACGGTCCAGCGCAGGCCCAGTGCGTCGATCGGTTCGCCCAGCGCGCGCACGGTGTCGGTGGCCAGCGCGCGCAGCGGCGTCACCCACAGCAGTCTCGGGCCGGCGCTGCGAACCGCGCGATCGTCGTCGCGCAGGGCTTCCAGCAACGGCCCGCCAAATGCCGCCAGCGTTTTGCCGCTGCCGGTGGGGGTGTGAATCAATCCGCTTTCACCGGCCAGATAGCGTTTCCAGACTTCGCGCTGAAACGGCAGCGGCGACCAGCCACGCGTATCGAACCATGCGCGCAGCGTGCGTTCGGCTTCGGTCTTGTTGCGTGCGGGCGTGCGCGGCGGTGCGGCTGCGGGCTTGGATCGACTCCCGACGGGTTTCACTGGGGTCTTGCGCGGGAGCTTCATCGCGCCAGCGCCTGCAGCGCGCCGAGCTGATCTGCATCCTGCGCAGACTTGTCGTGGCGCCAGCGCAGAATGCGCGGGAAGCGCACCGCGATCCCGGATTTGTGCCGAGTCGAGCGGTTCACGCCTTCGAAGCCCAGTTCGAACACGTGATGCGCCGTGACCGAACGTACCGGACCGAAGCGCTCAAGCGTATTCGCGCGG
This sequence comes from Lysobacter sp., assembly GCA_043775395.1. Classification (GTDB taxonomy): domain Bacteria; phylum Pseudomonadota; class Gammaproteobacteria; order Xanthomonadales; family Xanthomonadaceae; genus Lysobacter_I. Next base: position 4,916 of record JAYVSK010000169.1, read on the forward strand.
ATCCAGCGGTCGAGTTTGAGGATTTCGGCATCGTCCAGACCCGAATAGGCTTTAGCCACCGGCACCAGCGCCTCGCCGTCCCACACACCGAAGGTGTAGTCGGTGTACAGCGTGCTGCGGCGGCCGTGCCCGGCCTGCGCATACAGCAGCACCGCGTCGATGGTCAGCGGATCGACTTTCCATTTCCACCAGTCGCCGCGACGGCGACCGGATCGATACGGCGAGTCGCAGCGTTTCAGCATCAGGCCTTCCACGCCGCGCGCGCGCGATGCGTAGCGCAGGGCTGCGGCGGCGGCCCAATCGTCTACGGAAACCGGCGGCGACAGCGCGATCCGCGCCTGCGCGTCCGGGCTGTCGGCCCACAGCGCTTCCAGCAGCGCGCGCCGTTCGTGCAGCGGCCGTTCGCGCAGATCTTCGCCGTCGAGTTCCAGCAGGTCGTAGGCGATCATCTTCGCGGGATGTTCACTCAGCGATTTCGCGCCCGGCTTCAGCCGCTGGATGCGCGTCTGCAGCGAAGCGAACGCGGCCGGCGCATCGGCATCGGCGTGCCAGACCAGCAGCTCGCCGTCCAGCACCGCATTGCGCGCCAATCCGGCCGCAGCGCGCTCGATTTCCGGAAAACGGCCGTCGAGGCGTTCTTCGCCGCGCGACCACAGCGCCAGATCGTGGTCGCGCCGGATCAGCTGCAGGCGAATGCCGTCCCACTTCCACTCCAGCAGCCACTCGTCGATATCGCCCAAGGTCGAAGGCTCCGCTTCCAGCGGCGAAGCCAGAAAAAACGGATACGGCTGCGCGCGATCGCCGGGCAGCGCTTCGCGGCTGAGCAGATCGCGCAGGAAGGCTTCATCCGGCGTCCACTTGCCCAGCATCCGCTGCGCGAGCAGCGCGATATCGACGCCCGACAGTTCGGCCAGCGCCTGCTGCACCAGCCGCTGCGACACGCCCACCCGCAGCGCGCCGGTCAGCAGTTTGTTGAACACCAGCCGCTGCTCGCGATCGAGATGGCGCCAACCATGCGTCACCGCATCGCGTCGCGTGATGTCATCTTTCCCGGCAACCGCCAGCAGGCGCTGCTCGATCCACACATGCAGCGGCGCATCGTCGGAGTGCTGCGGATCGTCCAGCAGCAGCGACAGGGTTTCGGCCAAGTCGCCGACCTGTTCGTAGCTCGCTTCGACCAGCCAGGGCGGCGTGGCGCTTTCTGCGGCGATCCACGCGCGCAGCTCGCCGCTGCCGGCAATCTTGGCCTTGGCGCCGCCGATCTTGCCGCCCGACAGCAGCCACAGCGCCCACACGGCGTCGCGCGATGGTGCATCGCGGAAGTAATCCATCAGTGCCGCGCGCTTGTCCAGCGTCGCGGTGCTGCGGTCGAGGCGTCGGTAGAGGTCTGCGAAACGGCGCATCAGTCTTCACCAGCGCCGTCTTCGCCACCGTAGTCGGTGCGGAAGATATCGGTACGCAGGCCGGCGTCATTCAGCGTGCGCACCAGCGCCTCGGTGTTGCCATGCGTGGCGATGATGCGGCGCGCGCCGGTGTCGCGCACGGTGCGCAGCAGCGCCGGCCAATCGGCGTGATCGGACACCACAAAGCCACGGTCGTAATTGCGGCGGCGTCGATTGCCGCGGATCAGCATCCAGCCCGACGCAAAGCCGGTCTGCGCGCGCTTGAAGCGGCGCATCCACGCACTGCCCGCCGCAGACGGCGGCGCCAGCACGAGTTGACCTGCGTAATCGGTGCCGCGCGCGTCGTTGTCGATCGCCCGGGTCTGCAGCAGATCGATACCCGCAGCGCGATACACCTCCACGCCGGGCACCATCGCGCCGTGTATCCATGCTGGCGTATCGGTGAATGCGCGCAGCTCTGCCAGCACCCGCTGCGCTTTGCCCAGCGCGTAGCAGAACAGCACCGCGGCTACGCCCTCGGCCGCGCATTCATCGCGCCACGCAACGATGTCCCGCGCGACGTCCGCAGTATCGGGCCAGCGATAGATCGGCAGCCCGAA
>JAYVSK010000170.1:0-9004 GCA_043775395.1 Lysobacter sp.
AGCTCGCCTTCGTTGAGGTAAGCCAGGATTTTGCGGCGGGCGGTGGAAGCGAGGGCTTCGAAAACGCGGTCCATAAGAATTCACTAATTAAGTAATTACTTAACTAGTTTTACGCGCGTAGTCTGTAGGCTGTCAAGCCCGTGGACGCTGGCAAGTTTGCTGCTTGGCTTGAGGTGCTGGCATAGCTGTCTGCAGGCGCTTGCCGGCTCAGTTTGAACGGTTCCACCGATGCAGCGCATGCTGCGCCATGTGGGAACCGGATCGATGTTGCGGGTCATTTTGTGACTGGCCTCATACTTTGCCGAGTGCCGTTACAATTCAACGGAATAACCGGGGAACCGAATGCTTACGATCCGACGCGTCTGGGGGTTGTGCCTGTTGCTGACCATGGCTTGCCTGCTGGCCGGCTGCGCCACCACCGGCGGCCAGACTGCAGTTGCCCCGCCTGCAGATGCAGTACAAACCCAAGCCGTGGACGTTTATCACATCGGTGTGGACGATCAGGTCCAGGTGGCCGTATGGCGCAACCCGGATTTGGGGATCACCGTGCCGGTTCGTCCGGACGGGATGATTTCGGTGCCGCTGATTGGTGATGTGCTCGCCGGCGGCCGTACGCCGCCGGAAGTGGCCAAGGATATCCAGGACAAACTTTCGGCGTATGTGCGCGATCCGCAGGTGGCGGTGATCCTCACCCAGTTGCGCAGTCACGAATATCTGTCCCGCGTGCGCGTGACCGGTGCGGTGCGACAGCCGGTGTCGGTGCCCTTCCGCGCGGGCATGACCGTACTGGACGCAGTGTTGGCGGCGGGCGGGCTGACCGAATTCGCAGCGCCCGACCGCTCCGAGCTGCACCGCACATCCGGCCAGACCGTGCGCACTTACGACATCAAACTCGATCGCATCCTCAATCGCGGCGATCTGAGCACCAACTATCCGGTTGCGTCCGGCGATGTGATCACGGTGCCGGAGCGCACGTTCTGATGAGCAATGCCCCGCTCCCCGCCCGGCGCACCGCGATCCCGCGCGCCGGCGCATCGGCACCCGCCGCGCTTACCCCGGGCGAGTTGATTCCGATCCTGCTGCATGAAGCGCGTCGCTATCAAATCGTGTTGGCGTCGATCTTCGCGACGATTGCGCTGATCGCCCTGCTGGTGGGACTGTTTCTGCTGCCGCGCAAATACGTGTCCACCACGTCCGTACTCGCGCAGCAAAGCGACATCCTGCAGCCCTTGCTGGAAAACCGCGCGGTATCGACCCAGGCGGTGGATCGCGCCGGGCTGGCGCGACAGGTGGTGTTCAGTCCCAAGGTCATGCGCCAGCTGCTGGCGGTGGGCGGATGGATGGAGGAAAAACCGTCGGCGGTGATGCAGGACCGGCTGATCGAACAGCTGCGCGACCGCACGCTGATCAAAAGCGCGCGCAAGGATTTGGTCCAGATCACCTACACCGACAACGATCCTGAACGCGCCTACAAAGTCACCGGCGCGATGGCGAACCTGCTGATCGAAGAAAGCATGGCCAGCAAGGAGCGCGAAAGCCGTGAAGCCTATGAATTCATCGACAAACAGGTCAACGATTATCACGACAAGTTGACCGGCGCCGAAAACAATCTACAGGCCTATCGCTCCGACAACGCGGATGCACAGCCCGGCAGTGCCACCGATGTCGGCACGCGGATCGGCGCATTGCGTACCCAGGTCGAGCAGACGCGAATGAATCTGATGGAGCTGCGCTCGCGCGAGCAAGCACTGTCTTCGCAGCTGTCGGGCGAATCGGCGGTGACTGCGGTGCAGACCCGCGAGACGCTCTACCGCTCGCAGCTGCTCGATCTGCAGAACAGGCTCGACACCCTGCTGCTGAGCTATACCGACAAGCATCCCGACGTAATCCGCATCCGTCATCAGATGGCCGATATCCAGGACACGATGAAGCAGGAAGCGCTGCGCAGTACCCAGCCGCGCACCGGCGACGATGCCTCTGAAGCGCGGGTCAATCCGCTGTATCAGGAACTGCGCAGCCGGCTGGCGGAGACGCGCCGCGAAATCGCCGCGATCCAGTCGCGGATGGGCGCATCCGAAGGTCTGCTGGGCGACGAACTTGGCCGCAGCCGTCGGATCGCCGCGTCGGAAAGTACGCTCGCCGAGCTCACCCGCGACTACGAAGTCAACCGCGACATCTATCAGGACATGCTGCGCCGGCGCGAAAACGCGCGGGTGTCGATGGAGATGGACCGCGAACGTCGCGGCCTGACCATGCGGATCCAGGATCCGGCGCAGATGCCGGTACGCCCCACCGGCCTGCGCTTCATGCATTTCGCGCTGGGCGGCCTGGCGGCGGCAGTCGTTGCACCGCTGGGGCTGCTGTTCCTGCTGGTCCGCTTCGACCCGCGCGTGCGCTCGCCGCGCCAGCTCGAACGTCAGGGGCACTACGCATTGCTTACCGTGGTGCCGCGCTACCGCACGCGGCGCGACCGTCGCCGCGAATTCATGCGCATGGCGATCAGCGCCTCGATCCTTTTTGCGGTGGTGCTGGCCTACGGTCTGGTCTACGGCTACAAGCAGATGAAGACATGAACGACCGCCACGACGCCGACCCGCAGGCACTGAGCACCACGCGGCAGGAGCACGCGCTGACTACACGCCAGCTGGAAGAACGCCGGCTGATCCATCGTCAGGAATCCGTGCGCGTGCATGCGGACGCATTCCGCGAACTGCGCACCCGGCTGCTCGCGCTGGGCAACCATCTCAGCAGCAATTTCGTGACGCTGGTGGCGCCGGTGCGTCACGGCTCCGGCGGCAGCTATGTCGCACGCAACCTCGCCGCAGCGTTCGCATTCGACGACACCAAGCAGGCGCTGCTGATCGACTGCGATGCGACCCATCCTGCACAGGGCGATGCGCTGCAGGTTGCCGCCGACCGCGGCGGTCTGATCGATTTTCTGGAGAAAGACGAGATCGCGATACGCGACATCGTCTACCCCACCGGCATTCCCCGCCTGCAGTTGATTCCGGCCGGCCGTATCCGCGAAACCCCCGCCGAGAGCTTCAGCTCGTTCCGGATGCGCGCGCTGATCGACTCGCTGCGCACCCATCACAGCAATCGCCATCTGATCCTGGACGGCTCCCCGGTGCTGGGCTCGCCCGACGCCAGAATCCTGTCGGATCTTGCCGATCTGGTGGTGCTGGTGGTCGGTTATGGGCAGGTCGCACCGGATGCCATCGACAAAGCGGTCGCCAGTTTTCCGGCAGAGAAATTCGCCGGCGTCGTGTTCAACCAGCGCCCATAACCATGGCGACAGGAGGCCGCATGCTCCGCCACCGATCCGGCTATGCCTTGCTGGGCGCATGGGTACTGGCGGCCAGCCCGCACACGGCATGCGCGATGCGTATCGACTACGTCGTCGATCTCGCCGCAGAACGCGACAACAATGTGCTGCTGACGCCCACCGCTCCGATCGCGCTGACGGTGTTACGCACGGGTTTGGGCTTCGAAATCACTGAGGATTCCTCCGCAGTGCAGGCCCACATCAGCGGCCGCGCCCAATACCGCCGCTACGGCGACAGCCGCTTCCACGATGTCGTCGACGGCGCAGTCACCGGCCGCTTGAATTGGGTCGCGATTCCCGAGCGCCTCAGCTTCAGCGTGATCGACAGTCTCTCGCTGCAGCCGGTCAATACGCTGGCTGCGGATACGCCTGGAAACCGCCAGCAAGTCAACGTCGTGTCCGCCGGCCCCACCCTGCGCTTCGAGTGGGGCGCAAATTGGCGAGGCACGACTGAACTGCGCTACGTGCGCAGCGATGCCGAGATCACCGACCAGTTTAATTCCAACCGCATCGACCTGGCGCTGCGCGCGATCAAACCGCTTAGCGCCACCAGTCGTCTCACCTTCAACCTGCAGACCCAGCGGGTGAATTTCGAAGACGATACGACTGCGCGCGATTATTCGCGCTCGGAGCTGTTCGCGCGCTATTCGCGCACGCTGAACCGGTTCGATATCGCGGTGGATCTGGGCTATTCGCAGCTGGACTACCGGCGCGACCTGCCCGGCTTCGCTGGAGCGCGGTCCGACCCGTTGATGCGCACGGAACTGACCTGGCGGCCCAACGCAGGACACCGTCTTGCCGCCCGTTTCAGCAGCCAGTTCTCCGACGTTGCCGCCGACAGCCTGGCCAACATCGGCGACAGCGCGGAACTGCCGACCGAGATCATCACCGGCGACACCATCGTCAACGCCTCGCCCTATCTGGAGCGCCAGCTCAACGCCGACTACGCCTTCACCGCGACGCGATGGACGCTGGGCGTTTCGCCCTATGTCGGCCGCCGTCGCTATGAAGACATCGGCACGTTCGACCAGAACGATTACGGCGCAAGCATCGATGCAAGCTGGCGGGCGCGGCACAACCTGAGACTGGGCTTCGCCAGTTCGCTGACCCATATCGATTACGTGAATCTGCGCCGTCAGGACGAAACCCGACGCTACACGGGCTACGTGCGCTACGACTGGGCGAGACAGTGGAGCGGCACTTTTTCGCTTGCCCGCTATCGGCGCGACAGTACGGCCATCGGCCTGGGCGCGGACCAGACTCACGTAGGCCTGACGATCAGTTATCGCAACCGCTGACATCGTGAACGCTGCCAGGATCAACACGGCGGTCGCGCGCCTCCGGGTACTGCATCGGCCTCGCGCACGAACGCTGCTCGTCTGTCTGTTGTCGATATCGGCCACCTCCTGCAGACAGCAGCAACATGCCCATGCGGCATCCGTCAGCAGCGCAGATCCGGGTAACGCATCCCTGCCACGCGCACCGCTGTCACGGATCGGGGCAGGCATTCCGTTGGATCTGGGCTACATCGATCGCAAATCTCCCGCATTTGCGCGCTTCCAACGCTGGGTCGACAGCGCGGTCGGCGGCGAACCGGGCTATACCTTCTCCGCCTACGATGCCGCACTGCTGTATCGCTTGGATCCGCAGAAAAAATACTGCGGACTGGCGGTGACGATGATCGAACGCGAAGTCGCAGACGCAGAAGCCGCCATTGCCCGCGGCGACGCGCCGGAGGTCGCCGGCGACTCGTATCTGGAAGTCGGCCCGCGCGTCGCCGCACTGTCGATGACGCTGGATACCTGCAAAACGCAGATCGACGACGCCAAACGCAAGCGCTGGTCCGCTTACGCCGAACAGGCGGTGTGGAATGTCTGGCACCACCTGCGCGCGCACTGGGGCCGACGCCCGCGGCCGTGGACCGGCTGGTCGGTCGACAATCCCGGCAACAACTATTACTACAGCTTCGTCGAGGCCACTCTCTACTGGGCGCTGGCCAGCGGCAGTAACAACTGGATGCGCTTTCTGCACGAAGAAAAAATGCCGCCGCTGCAGGCATATTTCGCCACGCTGCCCGGCGGCGGCAGCCTGGAAGGCACCGGCTACGGCGCGGCGCACATGCGCCTGTTCGCAATCTACCGGCTGTGGCGCGACGCCACCGGCGACGACATCGCCAACGCCAATACGCACGTGGACGACAGCATCGCGTATTGGGTGCATGCGACGGTACCCACGATGGACCGTTTCGCGCCGATCGGCGACCAGTCGCGCAGCTCCATCCCGGAGCTTTACGACTACCACCGTCGACTGGTGTTGGAAGCCCGCGCACTCAGCAAGCATCCGCAGCAACGGGCGCTGGCATCGTGGTGGCTGCATCGCATCGCGGTGCCACGAATGAGCAACGGCTTTAACACCCTGCATGATCTACTGCCGTCGGGCGATGCCAAGACACCGGCGCCCGACGCGCTGTTCCACCATGCGCAGGGCGCCGGCCATCTGTTCGCACGCAGCGGCTGGGACAAGGACGCGATGTGGCTGGCGTTCGTCGCCGGGCCGTACAACGAAAGCCACGCGCATCAGGAACAGGGCGGCTTCACGCTGTTCGCGCGCGACTGGCTCACCGTCACCGAAAACATCTGGAGCCACAGCGGCATCCAGCAGGGCACCGAAACCCACAACGTGCTGCGCTTCGAACGCGGCACCGCAGACGCGAGCGTCGTGCAACAGCGCCGGCCCAGCGTCTCAACGATGACGGTGACGCCCGGCGCCGACGGTGCCGTCCACGTCGATGCCGATCTGACTGCCGCCTACAGCGAAGATTCGCCGGTGCGACGCTGGACCCGCACGCTCGATTTCTCCGGACGCAGGCTGCGGGTGCATGACCGGTTCTCCACGGATCCAGACTTCCGGGCGGTGTTCCAGCTCAATCTGCCGGTCGAGCCCAAGATCGACGGCCAGAACGCCGTCGCGGGCCGGCTCAGGCTGCGGGTGATTGCCCCGGCCGGTGCCATGTTGAGCAAACTCGACTGGCGTACTGTCGACAGTGAAGAATTCCGCAGCGGCTGGCGCCTGGATATCTCTGGCGGAACAGACACTTACATCGTTGAGCTCGAAGCAGCCTCAAACTGAACGCCGGCTGACTTCAGTCTTCGATGGTGTTCACAGTTCACCCTGATGGGTGGCGCAAGCGTCCGGCTGGTCACACTTCGCACCCGCCCGCAACGCCATACTCCGTTCAGGTTGTTCTGTTCAGGTTTGGGCAACTGCATATGCGCGCTGCACCCGGGTCCGAACGGAGTGCATCAGGGGGCGCGACCGACCGCACTATCGCCACGGACGCGAACGCAGAGTCTTCGATATGCCCTTGTCGCACCGTAACGCCCGTTCTTCTTCGCCGGCAACGCCCATCGCCCGCTATCGTCTGACCCAGGCGCTGATCGTGGTCGGCGTTATCGCCACCGCCGGTGTTGCGCTCGCCGGCCCGGCCAGGCTGATGCGCGAACTGCGAGCACATTGGTCCTGGCAGGAGCGCGAAACTCCGGTATTGCAGGCACATGCCCAGAGGGGGCAGCGCGCCGCGGTCGCCAGCCGCACCCGCTCCACGTCCGGCTCGACGGCGGCGCAGGCATCTGAAATTCCGATGAATCTCACCTATGTCGATACATCGCGGACCGCTTACACGCGGTTCCGCACTTGGGCCGACAACGCCCTCGCCGGCAGCCCGGGCTACGCGTATGAAGCCCGCGATTCGGCGCTGATGTACCGCATCACCCGCGACGTGAAGTACTGCACCCACGCCATCGGCATGGTCGACCTGCAGGTCTCCCAGGCCGAAACCGCGATCGCGGCCGGCCAGAATCCGGACGTGGCAGGCGATTCCTATCTTGACGTCGGGCCGATGATCGGCGATGTCGCGATGACCTACGACACCTGCAGCGCGCGCCTCACCGCCAGCCAGCGCCAGCGCTGGTCGGCCTACGCCGAACAGGCGATCTGGAACGTCTGGAACTACCAGACCGCACGCTGGGGCAGCCGCTCCGCGCCGTGGAGCGGCTGGTCGATCGACAACCCCGGCAACAACTATCACTACAGTTTCCTGGAAGCGACCATGTCCTGGGCGCTGGCGTCGCGCAGTGCGACCTGGATGAGTTTCCTGCAGACCGACAAGCTGCCGAAACTAGAAGCCTACTACCGCGCAATTCCCACTGGCGGAAGTCAGGAGGGCACCGGCTACGGCACCGCGCAGATGCGGCTGTTCAATCTTTACAGCCTGTGGCGGGACGCCACTGGTATCGATCTGGCCAATGCCAATGCCCACGCGACCAACACCATCAAGTGGTGGACGCACGGCACCGTGCCGACGCTCGACCGCTTCGCCCCGCTGGGCGACCAGTCGCGCAATTCGGTGCCCGAGATCTACGACTACCACCGCCGGCTGATGCTGGAAGCGCGCCATCTCACCAAGGATGCAACCGCGCAGCGCATCGCGAGCTGGTGGCTCAACAACATTTCTGTGCAGCAGATGGGTCAGGGCTCCAACTTCCGCTACGACATGCTGCCGCCGGGCACCAACGGCGCGCCGCCCACGGAGCTGTACTACAACGGTGCCGGCACCGGTCATCTGTTCGCACGGACCGGCTGGGACCGCACCGCGATGTGGATGTCGTACGTTGCCGGCCCCTACAACGAAAGCCATGCGCATCAGGACCAAGGCGCGTTCACCCTGTTCGCGAACGACTGGCTGGCGGTGACCGAGAACATCTGGACCCATAGCGGCATCCAGCAGGGCACTGAAGTGCACAACATGCTGCGCTTCGAACGCACCAACACGGCCCCTGCGCAGTGCGGCAGCCCCGCCAACGATCGCATCGTCCATCAGTGCGCGGACAGCATCTCGACGATGACCGTCACTCCGGGCGCCAACGGTGCGCTGACCGTCACTTCCAATCTCAAGCCCGCCTACAACGGCAACCCGGCCGTCGGCGCATGGACCCGCAATCTCGATTTCTCCGCGCGCAAGCTAACCGTACGCGACAACTTCACCTTGGCCGCCGGCACCACCGCGTTCTTCCAGGTGCAGACACCCGTGCAGCCCATCGTCAGCGGAACCACCGTCACCGCCGGCAAGCTCAAAGTACGGGTGCTAGAACCGGCGAACGCCACCATCACCCTGAAGAACTGGAACACAGCCGACGCCAGCGAATACAACAAAGGCTGGCGGATCGATATCGGCGGTGGCACCACCACGTATCTGGTGGAGCTGAGCGAAGCACCCTGATCGTATCGACAATCTCGAAATAGCGTTGAACATAAAGCCCGGCACTGCCGGGCTTTTGTTTTTTTGCGGGTGTGAATGGGGTTCTCGCAGAAGACGCCATGTGGCGTATCACGCTCAAAGCTGTTCTATCTCACGGCGTATCGCACGGGGTGAGGGTAGCCGCAGGTTCAGAGCGGCGCGCGCTTCGGGACGCATTGCGGCTGCGTTCGCCCCTCATCCGGCCTTCGGCCACCTTCTCCCCGCTGGCGGGGAGAAGGAATACACCGCATGCCCGCAGCTTTCCTTCTCCCCGCACAGCGCCGCAAATCCCCTTCTCCATGCACAGCGCCGCCAATCCCCTACTCCCCGCACAACACCGCCAATCCCCTTCGCCCCGCCTGCGGGGAGAAGGTGGCCGAAGG
>JAYVSK010000171.1:0-1842 GCA_043775395.1 Lysobacter sp.
CATTCCTGCCGACAATCCGTTCGTGAATCAGGGCGGGATCGCCGCGCAGGTGTGGTCGCTGGGCCACCGCAACCTGCTCGGCATTGCATTCGATGGCGCCGGCCAGCTCTGGACGCACGAAATGGGCCCCGCCGGCGGCGACGAACTCAACCTGATCGAACGCGGCAACAACTATGGCTGGCCAATCGTCTCCAATGGCGACAACTACGACGGCACCGTGATCCCCGACCACCCCACCCGCCCCGAATTCAATCCACCCGAGGCATGGTGGACACCGGTCATCGCACCGGCTGGCTTCATCATTTATTCCGGCGAACTATTTCCCTATTTCAAAGGGCATGGCTTTATCGGCGGCCTGGCTTCGCAGGCGCTGGTGCGCATCCAGTTCAACGGCACCACCGGCCGCGAAGCCGAACGCTATCCGATGGGTCAACGGATCCGCGAAGTAGAACAAGGCCCCGACGGCGCGATCTGGCTGCTGGAAGACGGCGCCAGCGGCCGTCTTCTGAAGCTCACGCCAAAACCTTTGTAAGCACAACTGCAATCGCATCGCAACCGAATCCAGGCCCGGATTTTAATCGCATCAATCCTGCAATACGATTCAGATCGTCGATACGGGAGATGCGGTCAATCGCCGTGCGAAAGCACCCGGTTCGCTGATTTCGATACCAGCCCGGTCATTGACGCGCAGGCTGGCCTCAATAATCGAACAGCAGATTGGCCGGCGAATATTGATCGGTCAGCGGACGTACCCCAATCACTTTCGGCTGGATGCGCAGCTGCGACACCAGTTCGGACGTCGACACATCGAGTTCGGCGAATCTTGTTTCAAACAGCGCAGCGTTCCGCGTCATCGTCGCGATCGAAGGCAGGCCATCGCGGCCCGCCAGAATGATCCGGTTTTGACCCTTCACATCGACGATCCGGATCTCGCCAAACACGGATTGATAGGTCGCTGCCTCATGCAGCGAGAGGCGTCCAAGCGAAAAGGTATTCGAAGCGACAACGCCTCCGGGGCTCAGCAGAGAACGCACGTCGCGAATGAACTCTTGGGTGAGCATATGCTCCGGCACGCTGTGCTTGTCGTAGGCATCGATCACGATCAAATCGTAGTGCGTGCCAGCACGGCGCTGTTTGCGTACGAACACTCTGCCGTCATCGACATGCACTTTCGAAAGCGCATCCTCATGAAAACCGAAATACTTTTCAGCCACATCGACCACCGCAGCGTCGAGCTCTACCGTATCGATATGCACGGTGGAATCGAGATTGCGCAATGCCATGGGCAAGATGCCGCCGCCCAGCCCGATCACCAGCACCCGTTTCGGCGATGGGTTCACGAACAAGCTTGCGAGAACGCCTTTGCTGTAAGACAGGATTTGTCGCTTAGGCTGATTGAGCTGTATGCAGCCCTGTACTGCGACTCTACGCCCGAACGTCATGCAACGGACGCCATCGCCCTCAAGAACGATAATATTGCGGTAAATCGACTTCTGCACGTAGATTCGTTTGCCCAATCGAAAATCGACGGCATGAGTGATGTTACTGGACAGCAGCAGCCCCGCAACGGCAGCACCGAAAAAATATTTAGCGGCCATGCACATGCCTCATCGTCAGGCAAAGCGCAGCACCGACAAAAAACGATATCCCGATCAGACCCAATATGATGGTGTTGATTTCAAGAAAAAGAACAAGATAAAACGTGGTCAATATGGTGCCTCCCGCCGAACCCAACGTGGATGCGAAATAAAGCCGGCCGGCTGAACGTCCGGATTTTGCGAGATCGTCTATCAATAGACGCACCGCATAGGGCGATACCATGCCGGAAAACAGGGTCGGCGC
>JAYVSK010000172.1:0-2044 GCA_043775395.1 Lysobacter sp.
CCTTCATCCCGCGCTGCTCGCGGCGACCTTCCGAAAATCACGCCCATTGATCACGGGACAACCAGGCTTTGAGCGCCCAGGATTTCGACGGACGTAACAGACGCCAACGGCCTGATCACCGACAACTACATCGGCAACAGCTGTACCGGTCTGAACGATTGCGGCGCGATTCACTTCGACAGCTCCGGCAACGGTACAACGGTCCAACGCAACTTCGTTGAAGGCGTGGTCGGTAGCGTCACCGGCTTGCCTGCCGGGTCACTGCCGCATACCGTTGGCATCTATCTGGACAACCACGCGTCGCAAAACACACTGTCCGGCAACGTAGTGACAGGCGCGGAATACGGCATCCAACTGCATGACGCAAGCAACAACCTGGTGTCTGACAATCTGCTGTATGGCAACCGCGTCCATCAGTTGTGGATGCAGGAAGGCGCAAACATCGTCAGCCCGGGCGGCGACATTTTCGGCAACAGCGTCAACAACAACCAGTTCCTCGCGCTCGATACCGGCTTCGCCGTTCGCCTTACGTCAACTATCGGATCATCCGCGCATTTCGGCAGCTTCAGCGGCAATCATTATTCCGCATTGCTCTCGCCATTCATCCTCAGCGAAGTCACGTCCACCGGCGTCGAGACCCGCCACACACTTGCGACCTGGCAAGCGGCGGGAAGGGAATCCCTGGCGCGTGCAACAGAGCCGGTCGGCTATGCCGCCTATCTCGCAAGCGGTCCCAACATCGTGCCAAACGGCAACCTCGCCAGCGGCCTCAACGGCTGGACCTGGTGGAATCAGTCGGTGCCGTACGCGCAGGCCGCTGCTGCGTCTTGCGCGGGCGCCAATTGCATCAGCTTGACGGCCGGCGCCAGCCCGAGCCTGCTTTCCTCACCCAACTTCTCGGTGGTGGCCAACCAGTGGTACCGATTGACCGTGGACGCGGTGACCTCGACGCCGGGACAACCGATCAGCCTGCTGGTACGGCGCGGCGGCGGGATTCGCGGCAGTGCAGCCGAAAACAACTACGATTCCGTCATGGGCGGAGGCGTCACCTTCATCGGCAACACCACATTGCAACGCTACAGCACGATCTTTCGGGCGACCAGTACGGTCAACGCTGCGGATCCGGTCACAGGAGACAAAGGCGCAAGAGTCGACTTCGAGCGCGTTCAGCCCGGCACCCAGCTCGGCGTGACGCGGGTGGAACTCGTTCCATTGCAGCAGGCCGCCGCTGCATTGAAGATTCGCCTGGCCCAGAACAACAAGCACATCGCCGATATGGTCAGTTGTCCGGCGGCAGACCAGATTGCGGGCCTCTGCCCGAAATTCGTCTACTTCGAAAACGACGTGCCTGTAGCCTGGCCTGCCTTTATCGAAGCCATTTCGGCGAAAGCACTCTATAGCCGGGAAACGACGCTGGTCGATACCGACCGTGACGGGGTAGCGGACCAGCAGGACGCCTGCCCCGCGACGCCGGTGGGCCTGGCCGTCAATTCGGCCGGCTGTGCCCTGGGACAATAACGGGGCACGCGGCCACCAAATCACACCATGCGTGACTTTCATCACCGAGCGAGCCGATTCGCAAGCTGGTTGATGGCGGATAATCTGTTTCTCTGTCTTGACATCCTGAGTGTTCGCAGGTGCGAGCGTATCCCCAAGTGATCGGAAGGCATTCAATGCGTATCTACCCGATTCCGGTATGGATTCTGACGGCAGGCATCTTTGCGATTGACGTCGCTGCCGGCAAGGAACTCAATTTCTGGTTCATGTACCTTCTGCCTGTTTGCCTGGCAGCCGGCGCGCGAGGCTTGGGTGCAGGGTGTTTACTCGCTTTTTCCTGCACCGGGCTGCTGTTCGCGGCGCGGCTGATCGTCGGCAATCCGTTTTCCAGCGAATGGATATTTGTGATCGACCGCCTGGGCTGCGGCTCTGGATTGCTGGTTTCAGCCATCCTGGTGGCATTGTTGCGGCAGCAATACCGCGCCAACCTCGCTCCGCTCGGGACGGACACGGTCATGCGCGTAGATTAGTGCCGTCGGTGCTGCGC
>JAYVSK010000173.1:0-13690 GCA_043775395.1 Lysobacter sp.
TGGCGAAGAACCTTCTCGCGTCCTCAAATTCATCCAGGAACTGGCGTGGCGCGATTTCTGGCAGCGTATCTATGCCTCGCATCCCGAATGGATCTGGCAGGATATCGAACCGTACAAAACCGGATTCGTCGCGGATGATTACAGCGACACGCTGCCGCAGGACATCGCGGAGGGCCGCACCGGTGTCGCCTGCATCGATGCGTTTATCGCCGAACTGATGTCCACCGGCTATCTGCACAATCATGCGCGGATGTACGTGGCGTCGTACACGGTGCATGCGCGGCGCGTGCAGTGGCAGGTGGGCGCGCGCTGGTTTCTGCATCATCTGCTGGACGGCGACCCGGCCAGCAACAATCTGTCGTGGCAGTGGGTGGCCAGCACGTTCAGCCAGAAGCCCTACACGTTCAATCTGGACAACGTGGCGAAGTATTTCGGTGGGCAAGTGGATACGTCGCCCGCCGCGAACGCAGCGCTGGATGCCAGCTACGAAACGCTTGCGCGCCGCTGGTTCCCCAATCTGGAGACCGCACGATGAGCGGCGCGGTGGTCTGGCTGCACGAGGACGCGCTGCGGCGCAGCCATCCCTGCGTGCTGGCGGCGGGCGACAGCGCAATGTGTCTGCACCTCTGGGACGACGCTTATCTGCAGGACGCGGACTACAGTCTGAAGCGGCTGGTGTTTCTGTACGAGACCGTTGCCGGAGCCGGCATCGAGATAGTGCGCGGCGATACGTTTTTCACGCTGCTGCGTCATCCTGCATCGCACGTATGGATTCCGCAAAGTCCCAACCCGTTCATCCGCACCGTAGCCCAGCGGCTGCAGGCGCACAAACAGGTGACGGTGGTGGACGACGAACCGTTCGTCCATCTGCCCGCTGGGCTTGCGCCTGCACGATTCTTCGCCTATTGGCGGAAGGCCGAAAAAAGCGCGTGCATGCGCGATGGTGGGTAGTCTGCACGCGGTGGGTATGCCGATCGGCTGCTATACGGCGCGAACTGTTCGTGCCTGCTGCTCGCGCATATTGCATGATGATCGGTAATGCAGGCCCTGATCCAACATCTACACTATCTAAACGGTTTTTTCGTCAATATCACTCGATAAAATTCTGCATGCGCGCGGCCGAATGTCCACAGCTGCGGAAGATTTTTTCGGCGATAGGCCATTAGCCCAACCTTAGTGGTTAGGCCAATGCGCTCACCATCAACCCGCTTTAAATGCATCCAGTTTATTTTAGAAACAAGGAGACTCACGCACTTGAGCGGGCGTTGATTTCAAGCCATCAGGGACATGCGACGGTTTTGTCTCGATATGCGTAGCCGTTGCTGATACCCCAAGCAGTAGAAGATTCTCCGCATGACGTGTATTGACCGACTACTGTGCCGGTAGGCTTATCGTAATAGGTGCGCAAGGTGCCATATGGCGGTGGATTCAGCACGTATGCCGGAATTGCAAAAGCCGCTGCCGAATAAAGTGCGATACAGCAAGCGAACAGGCCAATCCGCAAGAAACGCTTCATAAACGACTCCATGTCTGTACGCGGCCACATCAGCCGCGAGTCAAACTTAGCATGGCATGCGGTACCAGGCGTGTGGCCGCCTGAAACTGTATATGCGCGACCTGCTTTCAATTTCTGTCCTTTAGTCGGCGATGGACCAAAGACGCACCCTGCTGGATGACGGTAGTTGCGGCATCGGGTTACGTTGGATGCGATCTCACTGCGGGTTCTGCAGAAACACCACGTATCCGCGGAAATACGGGTGGCGCTGCAGTGCGGGCGGCGGCGTCCATTCGCCGCCCTGCAGCAGGCCGATGCGGAACGGCAGCCGCAGCCGGTCCAGGCGCGTGAAGTAGGTTTGATATCCGGGGATCACATGCCGCCCCTGATAGATCTGCAGCACCACTTCGTCGACGACGCCCGCAAGCGCATCCAGGCCTTCGGGATCGCCGTTGGCGCTCCAGTCGAGCAATCCGGTGATGCCCAGTCTGTATTCCACAGGCAGCCGGCCGCGCAGGTCTTTGAGAAAGCGTGCGTATTCGTCGAGATGGCGCGTGCGCGCATCGAAGTCGATCTGCACGCCGGCCACGCGGTTGCCGGCGGTGCGCCAACGTCGCAGCTGCGACAACAGCTGCGCATACACCGCCGGCGTCCAGCGCAAAGTCTCCACGCGGTAGACGATCCAGACATCGGCATGACGGATGTTAGGAGTGGCGCTGAGTTGCGAAACCATGCGCACGCTGGGCAGGCCTTCGATCTGTGCCTGCAGCAGATACACCGCCTTCGCACGATCAAGCACCGGCTGCGGTTTCACCCCGGCCCACAGCCAGAATGCGTCGTAGCGGGCGGCATCCACCGTTTCGTCCGCTGCGGCCTGCGTCGAGAAAAGCCCGGCCAGCCACAACGCGATCGACAGTGCTGCGACCGCGCGCATGATTACCAGTAGTACTCGAGTTTTTTCGCCCATGAACTTGCTGGATACTTCGACTTGAGCTGGTTGAACCACCCCTTTCGCGTCGCATCGGGCACGTCTTCGCCGCCGCAGTCGTTGGCGCGCGAGGGCGCATAGCAGTTCACCGCGCGGAACAGCGCATAAGCCTTGTCATCAGCCGGCACACCTGGGTCGGCGATGATGCGCTGGTAGACCGACTGGCGCGAATAGGCTTTTCCAGCGAGCAGGCTGGTACTTCCGCCCAGTTCGTCGGCAGGGGGGTGCGTATCGAGCTCGAAATGATCGTAGCCGTTGAGCCTCACGAATTCGGCCAGGCACAGTGCGGGCCGGCTGGCCTGCGGCGATTTGGCGAGCGCAGCGGCGATGTCGCTCAGTCTGGGACACAGATAACCGGCTTTGGTGCCGGGCCATCTGAAGTCATCGAATGCGGGCACATCGCCTAGCTTGGAGTAAGGGTCGGACTGCGCAGGCATGTTGACCGGCAGCAGCGTTGTATCGGCGATATACGCCGCGTATTGCTCACGGGTGAGCTGCTTGTAAAGCAAAGTGAACAGCGCGATGTCGCGCTCATGCGCATCGGCTTTGACATCCTTCGCACGTTCGCGCAGCAGCTCGGGACCGGCCACGTTCTGCAGCAGACGCTGGCGCAACAGCGGGTCTGCGATCAGCGATTCCGCATCGAACACGCGCTGCAGCGCATCATCATTTTCATCGTGCATGGCGAGCGCGATCTCCGCCGTCTGCCGCTGATAGGGCAGCGTCGCGCGAGAGACTACTGCCGACAAGGCATCGCGGGCGCCGGCGTCACCGGTGACATCCAGCGCAAGCGCACGCAGCGCGGCGCGGCTGAAATCCAGATAACCCATGCGTTTGTCTGCCGGTGCCGCCGGTATCCACTCCAGCACGCGCTGAGGCGCCTTGTCGACGTAGTAAGCGTGGGCTGCGCGCAAATAATCGAACAGTGCCGGTTGTGCAGCGAAGCGCGAGCGCTGCGCTTCCAGCGCCTCGCGGGTGATCACGCCGTTGTCGCTGGGGCGCATGCGCCGCAAATCGTCCACGGCCAGCAGAATCGGATCGCTGTCTTCGGCCGTATAGGCTCCCGGCGGCAGCTTGGCGTCGATTTCCTGAGCAAGATCGACTTCGCTGACATTGCGCAATGTCGGGTCCATCTGCGCGATCTGCCGGCCGTAGGCATCGGCCAACGCATCGTTATCGCCGGCCAGCCAATACACCCTGCGCAGCAGGCCATATGCCGATGCCGTGTAGTGGCCGTGAGGATAGGCTTTGACGTAGGTTTTCAGCGCGGATTCCGCTTTGTCCAGCGCAGTGCCATCCATCTGCTCATGGTTCATTTCGCCGTACGTACCGTAGCCGTTGGCCTGCGCGGCCAGCGCCCAGGTTCTGCCGACCATGTAGCGTGCGGCTTCACGCACCCACGGCTGCTTACGCTTCGACAGCGCGACAAATTCGGCGGGGTCGTACGTGCCGCCATAGAAACGCTCGGCGGCGCGCACATATGCCAGCAGATCTTTGCCCGCGGCGGAATGCATGTCTTGGTCGATATCGGCTTCGGCAGCGGCGGTCTCCGGTGTACCGCACTGCAGGTTGTTGCGCGCGTCGGCCAGCCGCGTTTTTTCATCGGCCGGCAGGGTGCGCTCGGCAGCCAGCGCGGCGATGAAACCGGATTGCCCGGCGTCGTTGCTGATGCAGATGCTGCCTTCACCGGCAGCAACGTTGGAAGCGCCGTCATCGGCAGGCGTTGCCGCCGCGCGGGCCATGACATCGTTCCAGCCGAAGGGCACGATCTGTGCCGGCTGTTTCGCGGGGTTCGGCTTCGGCAGATCCACCTGAAACACGGTGCCATGGCGATCGATCATCAGCAGCGCCAGATTCACGCGGGTGTCGTTGCCCGGCGCGATCAGCGCAGTGCTGTTGCAATCGGAAAATGTTGCGGTGGTCGGCCGGATGTTGGACTCGCAGCCGTAGTCGGAGCTGGCATAAGCAGAGGTGGCGAACACGAGCATCGCGCCCGCTGAAAGTGCCGTATGGGTGATCCGCATCGATGCGCATTCCGAACAGGGATTGGCGCGATGTTATCAGGGCATCGCCTGGATAAAGCCATAGGCGGCACCGGGGGGCTTTTGATCTTGAGTGGCGCAGCGACCGGATACCTTGCGGTGTCCCGCGTGCGCGCTGTGCGCTTACCCGAGCGGCTGCTGCCGCAAGGCGGGTTGACATCCACTGTGCGCGATCACTGCATCTGGAACGCGGCTTTGGCGCGGAGTTTGCGCTCCAGGAAACGGCCGCTGTTGACCAGCGCTTCGACATCACCGGCGAAGGATTCCTGCGCGATCTGTTTCAGCGATTCGTCGAGCATCTGCAGCTGATCGATCAGAACCTGCGCCGCGGTGCGCTTGTCTTTCAACGGCTGCGTTCTAGCGAAAGCCGAAGGCAGCTTGAGATAGCTGGTCAGCATGTCCGGCAGATAGCGGCGCAGGGTTTCCTCCACCGTGAATGCGGATTCCACCGACAGCGCGCCGGATACTTCCAGCTCGCGCAGCCGGGGCAGCAAATCCGCAAGCGTGGTCTGAATGCTCTGCAGCGCGGCCAGCGCCGGTTCCGGCAGCACCTTGGAGGCCTCGTTGATCAGGCGCGCAAGCTGCTGCACCAGAGTTTCGACCGAGACTTCCGCGCTGGGCGCCTCCACTGCGACGATCTGCCGGCGCGGCCATGCGAGTACGCCTGCGCCATACAGGCCGGCCACGATCAGCGGCCAACCCGTGCCGATCACATCCGCGAACAGCAGCACCAGACCGACGAAGGCGAGGCAGCAGCCGGCGATATTGCGCGGGCTGTAGAGAAAATTGGACAGGCGGTTCATCGGCGTCATCGCAACCGTCCCGCCTGCGGTGGCATGCGACACCGCTGGATGCAGAGCATCGCCGCTGCGGTGCATGCCGGCAATGCCGGTATGCAGATATCGATCGTTGCGTGGGTCATTGGTAGCCGCGGATGTCCTTGAAGACCCTGGCCAGCGATCCCGCTTTGGCATCGAACGCTTTGCCGCCGGTGGACTCCGCGAGCGACTTCATCTCATCGGCATCGGCATTGCCGAACACGATCGGGAACACCCGGATCGACTTCACCCCATCGTCCTGCAATTCGCGCCAGCGCAGCAGTTCGCGCAGGCTCATGCCGTCGGTATTTTCACCGTCGGTCATCAGCACGACCGTGTAATACCTCGGCGTCTTATCGACGCGCTTGGCTTCGGCCAATTCGACCATGGCGCGCTGCACGCTGTCGTAAATCGCGGTGCCGCCATCGGGCTGCATGCCGTCGACCGCAGCCTTGATCGACGCCAGCGTCGCGCTGTTTTCCGCAGCGGTGGTGCCCATGTCGAACAACAGCGTTGGCATGGGTTCGCGGTTGAACGGAATCACGCCGACGCGCTCGCGATTCTGGAATCGCGCATAGCGGCTGCTGAGCGATCCCGGATCGCCGCCGGCCAGCGTGTTCATCGCCGCCTTCAGCTGATCGATGCGGCCGTCCTCATCCATCGAACCGGACAGATCCAACACATAGCGCGATGTCGAAGGCACGCGCACATCGGCCAGAAACGCGTCCAGCAAACCGTTGATGACCTGCGGCTGGCCGGGGAACGGCAGTTCGATCAGGGTGCGCTTGGGGATGCTGGCTGCGGCCTGCGATTCGGCATTCACCGGGCGACGCAGCGTTGCTGCCGACAGCGTGGTCTGGAACGCGGTGGAACGCAGATAGGCCACCAGGCGATCGTATTCGGCGCGCTTGCCGCCGTTCAACAGCATCAGCGGGTAATCGGCGGTGATGATGCCTTCCTTGGGATACACCGGCACCAGCGGCTCGCTGAGCTTGCCGTTCGCGTTCAACGAAAGAATCACCGACTCGTAGTTGATGATGCCGTCGACTTTCGAGGAATCGGCCGCGTACGCATCGGCCAGCCAGCCCGACGATCCCGCCGTCATCCGCTGTCCCTGGAAGAACGCCTTCAGCGCGGGATTGCTGATATCCGCTTCGGTCAGCGCATCGGGATTGGACGCCAGCGCCGCTGCGATGCCGATCACTGCGGTAAATCCGGTGTTGCTGGAGGTGGGATTGGCCATACCAAAAGTGAAGCTGCCGGCGCTTGCGGCATCGGCGATATCCTTCCACGTTGGATCGTTCTTGTCCCAGCCAAGCGCGACGGCTTTGGACTGCTTCACGCCGAGGATCACCGGCGACAGCATGATCTTGTCCTGCGCGACGATGCGGGCCTTGAGGTCCGGGTTCATCGCGAGATATTTACCGTGGCTCACCCACACGGCATCGAACTGCTCGCCGCCGTTGAGGCGATCGATCGCATCGAGCGTGCCCGCATAGCTGAAGCGGACATCAATGCCGGTCGCCTTGCGGATCTCGTCGCCGAGCTGGGTGTCGACATCCTTCAATTCCGAGCCGGCCAGAATGGTGAAGGCGTTGGCCGGCACCGCGTCATCATCGTCGCCGGTTGAAGGATCCGAGCCGGAGGAGCAGGCCGCAAGCAGCACGAACGCCACCGAAACAGCAGCCCATCGAAGCGTCTTGAAAAGATCCGTCATGGCGTGGCGATCCAGAAAAAGGGGAAATGAACAATAGTCTTCGCTGTCGCAATGACCGCTTGAATGTCGATCATCGCTTTATTTGCCCAGCGTGGATTCGATCCGCACGATCATGCGCTCCAGCAGATCGTAGGTCGGTGGATCGACCACATCGACCAAAGTCTGCGGCATTTCGATCTTGCGGACCTTGGCTTCGGCAAACAGCGCGGTGTTGTCGCTGCCGCGAAAACCATAACGGCTGGCGATCTTCTGCACCTCCGGATTGCGCTCGAAGACCTCCGCGAAACGCGCACCCTTGTCGGTCAGGGCGACGATAGTGTGCTTGGTCAACACTGTGGGCTGCGGATACAGCAGCACCATGTCCGCATCGATGCTGGGGTGCTGGAAGGCGTACTGCAGGAACTGCTGCTCGTAGACCATCACCAGCGGGCTCTTGCCCAGCTTCATGGTCACGTAATCCTCGAACGGGCCTGTGGAGCTGGACTCCTGATAGCCCTGCTTCGAGAACAGGCCCAGCAGGCGATCGACGACCTGATCCGCTGCGGCATCGCTGTCGACCACGTTGTCGCCATTGGCGATATAGCTGACCAGCGCGAGATACATCGCCGCCGAGTTGCTGGTACGCACGTCGGTGGTGCCGATGAGCACCGATTTGCTGACCGCATAGTTCGGATTGGGCTGCAAATCCTTCCAGCGCGTGCCTTGAGCCATCATTTCGACGAGCTTATGCATGTCGGCGACGTAGTAGACGCCGCCCTGTTTGCGGACAATCCCGTTGGCCTCAAGCGGCAGCAGCAGTTGCTTCCAGCTGGCGACCACCATGGGCGTGTAGAAACTGTTGCTCATCCGCCGCGAGCCGGTGGCGGTGGCGATCTTCTGAGCAGCGGCTACACCGGCGGGATACGCGACATCGAATTTCTTCAGGTCCGGATGCGTCGCGATTTCGCGCGAACCGGATTTCTGCACGTCCAACACGATGCCCTCGGCATCCAGCGCCTTCGCCAGTTCGGGGTCGCGCAGAAAATCGAGCTTCTCCGATCCGGTGAGAATACGCACGGTCATTTTGCCGTTTGCTGCTACGGCGCCGCTGGCAGCGACTGTATTTGCATCGCGTTCGCTGGCCTGCTTGTCGCGGGCGGAAAAGACGATGCCGAACACCACACCGACCAGCAGCAGCAGCGCCAGCGCCGGACCCAGAAACTTCTTCATCAACGGTTCCCCTGCAGTAGAAACATCAAGCGACTTCCGACGGCCCATGGCGCACGCCAAGGCTCTCGTTATCCAACCCCCGGATCGGAATGCCTTTGTCCCGACAATACTCGATCGCCAGACGTTCGATCAGATTGGACATGCTGCGGTTTTCCATCCCGGCGGCAAGCTCAAGCGCGTCGCGGACCCCGGGCTGGGTGCGGAAGGTGGTGGTGACAGTGCGGTTGGCAGGCTTGGACATGGGGCAATACGAATACATTCGATGGCGGTCTGACCGACATTCAACCGTAGATGTATTCCAGTTTTATGACAGCCCGGCCGACATGGAGGCGCAATCCTGCCGCGGCATCGGCTGCGTTTGAGCGCACCGGCTTTTGATTTCGGGCAACCCACACAACGGTGCGCCACAGGCGCTCCTTTATGCCGCTATCGATGTTTTCGCGCGGTCAGAACCATTCGGCCTGCATGTCGAAGGCGCTGGGCTCGGCATCGCGGACGAGGCGTGCGGCGTGTTCGATCAGCGGCACTTCGGTGGCGAAGAAGAAGCGGCAGGCCTGCAGTTTGCCGGCGTAGAAATCGCGGTCATCGCCGCTGGCGGTCGGCAGGGCTTTCTGTGCAGCCGTCGCCTGCTGCAGCCACAGCCAGCCGATGATGAGATGGCCCAGCGCCGTCATGTAATGCGCGGCATTGGCGAGCGCGAGGCGCACCTCGCCTGCGGCCATGCGTTTGCCTGCGGCGCGGGTGGCGTCGATGGCGTGTTTCGCGGCGATGGCCAGCTGGTCGGCGAGCGGTTTCAGCGTGTCGTCCGCGCCGGCTTCGATGCAGGTCTGTGCAATCTTCGCCATCAACAGTTTCAGCGCAGCGCCGTCCTGCATCATCGCTTTGCGGCCCAGTAGATCCAGCGCCTGAATACCGTTGGTGCCTTCATGGATCGGGTTGATGCGGTTGTCGCGGTAGTTCTGTTCGACCGGATATTCGCGGGTGAAGCCGTAGCCGCCCAGCACCTGCACCGCGAGTTCGTTGGCCTTGAGCGAATAATCCGAGCCCCAGCCTTTCACGATGGGCGTCAGCAGCTCCAACAGCAGATGGCTGTCGCGCCGCACCGCTGCGTCGGGATCGCGCGCGCGGTCGACCAGCATCGATGCGTAGTAGCCTAGATGTTCGGCGCCCTCCACATACACCTTCTGCTGCATCAGCATGCGGCGCACATCGGCGTGTTCGATGATCGCCACCGGCGGCGAGGTTGGATCTTTCTGATCGGGGTGCCGGCCCTGCTTGCGCTCTTTCGCATACTGCAGCGAGTACAGATAGCCAGACAAACCCTGCAGCACCGCGCCCATGCCCACGCCGATGCGCTCCTCGTTCATCATGTGGAACATGGCGACGAGGCCCTGGTGCGGTTCGCCAACGAGGAACGCATCGCAGTCGCCGGCTTCGCCGAATTTCAGAAACGTATTGACGCTGCCGCGCTGGCCCATCTTGTGATTGAGGCCGGCCAGTTGCACGTCGTTGCGCGCGCCGCGCGTGCCGTCTGCATTGACCTTCCAGCGCGGCACGATGAACAGGCTGATGCCGCGCACGCCGGCCGGCGCGCCGACGATTTTCGCCAGCACCAGATGGATGATGTTGTCGCCCAGCTCATGGTCGCCGGCGGAGATCCACATCTTGGCGCCGGTGACGCGGTAGCTGCCGTCGGCCTGAGGTTCGGCGGTGGTCTTGATATCGGCCAGCGACGATCCTGCGTGCGGCTCGGACAAACACATCGTGCCGAAATAGCGGCCTTCGACGATCGGCTGCATATACAGCCGCTTCTGTTCGGCGGTGCCATACGTTTCCAGGAGATTCGACACGCCGCGCGCCAGCGCGGGATAGGCAATGGTGCCGGGATTGGCAGCGGAGAACATCGAGTCGCAGGCCTGCGCGATCACGAACGGCAGCTGCATGCCGCCGGCCTCGTAGTCGACGAGCGCGGCAGCGAAGCCGGCGTCGTTGTAGGCCTGCACCGCTTCGCCGATCTCGGGGATCAGCGCGACTTTGCCGTCGACTATGTGCGGCTCGTTGAGGTCGGACTTGCGGTTGTGCGGCAGAAATTTTTCCAGCGCGATCTGATGCGCGAGGTCCAGCGCCGCACCGAAAGTGTCGCAATTGTGGTCCGCGAAGCGCGGGTAGTCGCACAGCCGGTCCACGCCCAGCAGTTCGTACAGCATGAAGTCGAGGTTGCGGCGGTTGGTCAACGGGCTCGCGTTCATGGCTTGGCATCGTCCTGGTGTTGATGAGTGACTGCTTGATGAGTCACTGCTTGATGAGTCATTTGATCATTACGACTCATCTGGCGTCAAATCGTCGAAATGTCTACACTCCGACCATGCGCTCGCCCTCGCCCTCGCCCGAGAAAAGTACCCGTCTGGCCAAGGCCCTGCGCGAAACACCGTCTATCCGGGCGACGCCGCTGGACCTGTACCAGCTGGCCCGGCGCGACTGGCTGGCCGGCGAGCGCATCGATATCGGTGCGCTGGCCGCACGGCTGAACATCGGCCGCGCTACGGCTTTCCGCTGGGTCGGCAGCCGCGATCTGCTGCTCAGCGAAATTCTATGGTCGCTATGCGATGAGCTGATGACCGCAACCGCCACTACACAGCGCGGTCGCGGCGCGCATCGCGTGGCCGCAATCTGCGAGGCCACGATTCGCGCACTGGTCGATTTCGAACCCCTGCGGCGCTTCGTGCGCGTCGATCCCGAATATGCGGTGCGCCTGCTCACCTCCAAGCTCGGCGCCGTGCAGGGCCGCACGATCGAGCGGGTGCGCGCACTGCTGCAACACGAGGCGGATCGCGGCGCGCTGGTGTTGCCACTGCCAGTAGACACGCTCGCCTATCTGATCGTGCGGCTGTGCGAATCGTTCGTGTATGCCGATGTGACCAGCGAACAGCAGATCGATGTGGCCGATGCCGGGCTGGCGATCGAACTGCTGCTGTCCGGGCGGGTCGTGCCGCGCCGCGCGGGGCGTGATGTGTCCGGTGCGAACCCAGCGCCATCGACGAAAAAGACGGTATCGAAACGCACGGTCTCAGCGGCCAAGAAACTACACTCCAGGAGCAAACGATGACGACCCGATACGCAGTGGACGATGGCGTCGCGGTGCTGACGCTCGACAACCCGCCGGTCAACGGCATGGGCTACGAAACGCGCCGCGCGCTGGTGGCCGGGCTTGATGAGGCGCTGGCCGACCCCGCCGTGGTGGCGGTGGTGATCAACGGCGCCGGCAAATCCTTCAGCGGCGGCGCCGACATCCGCGAGTTCGGCAACCCTGTAGCGATGCAGGAGCCGAACCTGCTCACGGTCATCGACAGATTCGAAGCCAGCGTCAAACCGGTGGTCGTTGCGATCCACGGCGTGTGCATGGGCGGTGGTCTTGAGTTGGCGCTGGGCTGTCATTACCGGCTCGCCTCGCCCGGCACCCAGGTCGCGCTTCCCGAAGTCAAGATCGGGTTGGTGCCGGGCGCCGGCGGAACCCAGCGGCTGCCGCGCGCGATCGGTCTGGAACCGGCGATGACGATGATCGTCTCCGGCAACCCGGTCGCCAGCGACACACTGGCGGCGATTCCGGGGCAAATGCTGTTCGACCGGATCGTCGACGGCGATCTGCTGGCCGCAGCAAAAAAGTTCGCGCGCGCACGTGCCGCCGATGAGCAGGCGGGCAACATCAGGTCGCATCCGCGCATGCGCGATCGCAGCGTGTCGCACCCGGACCTTGATGGGTTTTTGCACACGCTGCGCAACGCCATCGCCACGAGCCAGCGCGGCTACCCGGCGCCACTGCGCTGCGTGGATGGCGTCGAAGCCGCCGCGCGCAGGTCTTTCGACGACGGCATACGTTTCGAGCGCGAGATATTCGCCGCGCTGATGACAACGCCGGAATCGCGCGCGCTGCGGCATGCGTTCTTCGCCGAACGCGCCGCCTCGAAAATATCCGACGTGCCCGACAACACCCCGCAGCGCGACGTGCAAAAAATCGGCGTGGTCGGCGCGGGCCTGATGGGCGGCGGCATCGCGATGAATTTCATCAACGCCGGTTTTCCGGTGACGATTCTGGAAACGAAACAGGATGCGCTTGATCGCGGCTTTACCACCATTCGAAAACTTTACGACAGCAATGTGCGCAAGGGCAGCCTGAGCGAAGCCAAGCTTGAAGCGCGGATGGCGCTGCTGCAGCCGACGCTGGACTACGCGGACCTCGCCGACTGCGACCTGATCATCGAAGCGGTGTTCGAGGAAATAGGCGTCAAACAATCGGTGTTCGAGCAGCTGAATGCCGTCGCCAAACCCGGCGCGATTCTCGCATCGAATACATCGACGCTCGATCTCGACAAGATCGCATCGTTCACCCAGCGTCCGCAGGACGTGATCGGCCTGCACTTCTTCAGCCCGGCGCACGTGATGACGTTGCTGGAAGTCGTGCGCGGCAAGGCCACCGCGAAAGAGGTGCTGGCCACGGCGATGGCGGTCGCGAAGAAGATCCGCAAGACCGCTGTCGTATCGGGCGTATGCGACGGCTTCATCGGCAATCGCATGATCGAGCAGTACAGCCGTCAGGCGATGTTCCTGCTGGAAGAAGGCGCGCTGCCGGCGCAGGTAGATGCCGCAGCCGAGCGCTTCGGTTTCATGATGGGCCCATTCCGGATGAGCGATCTGGCCGGCAACGATATCGGCTGGGCGATCCGCAAACGCCGCCGAATCGAACAACCCGAGCTGACGTATTCGGCAGTAGCCGACCGCTTGTGCGAACAGGGCCGCTTCGGCCAGAAGACCGGCGCCGGCTGGTACGACTACAAGCCCGGCGACCGCAAAGCGTATCCCAGCGTGGCTGTCGATGCGCTGATCATCGCGCATTCAAAGCATGCCGGCATCGTGCGCCGCGAGATCGGCGACGAGGAAATCATCGAACGTCTGATTTACGCGCTGGTCAACGAGGGCGCGAAGATTCTCGACGAAGGCATCGCCGGCAAGGCCGGCGATATCGATATCGTCTACCTGTTCGGCTACGGCTTTCCGCCGTACCGCGGCGGACCGATGCGCTATGCCGATGAGGTCGGGTTATCGAACGTGCTGCAAGCGATGCGCCGCTACGCCGACGCCGACCGCGACAGCCGTCAAGCGGGGGCGTGGGAGCCCGCGCCGCTGCTGGTTGCGCTTGCGGCTGATGGCAAACATTTTACCTGAGAAGAAAAACGTGAAGATCGTGATTGCGAACGGGGCGATCGCTTCGTTGCCGCAGGCATCGCAGCCCCCGCCGCTCCTACACTAGCGGATCGAAAACATTGCCTGCGGTGCCCTCTGCAGGAGCGACGGCTTTCAACAGCCGAAGGCTGGTCAAGTCGCGAGGCACGCAGACCAACCGATGCAGTAGCTGATGTCATCCAA
>JAYVSK010000174.1:0-13130 GCA_043775395.1 Lysobacter sp.
TGGACTGCGAAGGCTTTACGGTATGGTTGGATGCCGCAAGCATCCGTTATCTCGATGGTGCGGAGATCGACTACGCCGCACAGACCACCGGCGGGCAGCTGCAGATCCGTGCGCCCAAGATCAAAGGTGAAGTTCCAAGCGAATCCGCATCGCTGATCGAACGCGTGCGCTGGGTGGTAGAACACGACATCAATCCACAGCTTGCCGAGCATAAGGGTCATGTCTCGGTTCAAGAGGTCAGCGCCGATGGTGTTGTCCTGTTGAACTTTGGCGGCGGCTGCCACGGTTGCGGCATGGCCGATGTGACTTTGAAACAGGGCATCGAAAAGACGCTGATGGAGAAGGTTCCCGGTGTGATCGCTGTGCGCGATGCGACCGATCATGCCAGCGGAGCGGCACCTTACATCGCGCGTTCGTCGAACTGACCCGGCCGCCCCGCGCGTGTTCTCCGCTGCGGAACTGATCGAGGTCCTGCACGCCCGGTACCGGCGTCGTTTCCCGATGCATGCCGATCGCCCGTTCGGCGCGTTTCCGCCCACTTGGCGCGCCTGGTTTCTGTCGATAACCGAGCGTGCCGGGGCTGTGACCGGCGCGCCGATCGCCGATTACCTGGCGGTGTTTCTGGCCCGGCCCCTGCGCACGCCTCCCAAAGCGGATGCTGAACTCAGCCGCCGAAGTGCATTCGCGAGCCTTGCCCGCCAGCAGTGGGAGCCGGCGGCTCGCGATCAGCGCAGGGTGCGACGGATCGCCGCAGTCTCATCGGCCATTCTGCACGTGGTTTTCGCGCTTCTGTTGCTGTGGGTGGGCTTCATCGCAATCGGTGACGCACCCCTGGAGGCGCGTGAGGCGGGTGAATCGGTGCAGGTCGAATACATCGGTACCGGTACGCCTGCGGACACCGGCGGCGCACCTGCACCCGGCGAAACGGATGCACCTGCTGCAGCGGGCGCTGGCGCGCCCACACAGTCTGCCAACGCAGCTGCGCCGCCAACCGAAACCGCGTCCGCTGCAGTGCAGGCAAGCAGCAGCGACCAGCCGCCACAGCCGGTCCAGGCGGTCAATGTCCAACCCCTTACAGTGACCGAAACTATCCAGCCTGATATCGATTTCAGGCTGCCTGCGCCGGTGCCACGTAATCTGAGCCTGCCGCAGTTGGAGATGGTCGCCCCTGCGCTGGCGACGGAGATCACGCGGATCGAAACATTCGAGCCGCGATCCCCGGTTCGCGTCCTCGAACATCCGGTTACGCGTCCGATCTTGCCGACCGTGCAGTCACTCCGTACCGAAGTTGCCGAGATCGAAGTTCGCCAGCCGCTGGAAGTCCAGGTCCGCGCACTTCCTCAGGCCGCTGTGCGCACGCCGCAGCTACGCGAGCCTGTTCTGCGGAATGCGCCGGGCGAGATTCAGGTCAGGGCCCGTCCGGCATCCGTTGTACCCACGGCGCCAACATCGCCGCCGCCGGCACCGACTTCGGTTCCAGGCAATACGACGGCAGAGGGGCGGGCGGCCGCTGCATCCAGCGCCACCTCACCCAGCACTGCGACATCGGGCGGGCGACCGCAAGCGCACGGTTCGGGGCGCGCCACCACCGTGGCGCCGCCCGGCGCAGGACCCGCATCGTCCCCGCGGCCCGGTGCGGCTGCCAGCCAGACACGCAGCGACGACTGGGGCGACTCCAAGCGCAACGTGCCCGGCAACAGCACCGCAGGCCGCAACCCGGGCTTGTTCAACAGTGATGGCAGCATACGTCTGCCGGGCGCGGGCGGCCGCGCAGGAGGCGGTCTGCCGCCCGGGACGATTATTGAGGACTTCGAGAAGATCGACCGGATGGGCACGTGGTTGAAACGCCCGCCACTGGATTACGCACCCAACCGGTTCGACCGTTTCTGGGCGCCCAACCGCAGCTTGCTTGAGGATTGGGTGAATCGCGGCATCAAGAAAGTCGCGATTCCGATCCCGGGCACGACCAAACGCATCGAGTGCACGGTGTCGCTGTTGCAGGCTGGCGGCGGCTGTACGATCTACGACCCCAATCTTCAGGATCAAGAAGCGGTCGCACGTCCTCCACCAGATGTGCCCTTCAAACCCGAACTGCAGGAAGACAGACGCAGTTTGAAGAATTAGCTGGCGTCTTCATCGTCGCCACAAATGAAGCGGGAGCCTTGAGGCTCCCGTTTTTTTTCGCCGAAGTTCGATTCCGACCGTAGTCAGCGCTTGTGCAGATCGCCCAGCGGGCTTGCAGGCTGCGACGCGTAATACGCGGCAAGGTCGGCGATGCCCTGTTCATCGAGGTGCCCCGATTCCACCGCACCCTTGATCTGGTTGCTCATCAAGGCATGCACGCGGCCACCGTCGCGGTACTGCTGAATCGTGTGGAAGAGGTAATCCTGATACTGGCCGGCTAAGACAGGATAGGTCACATCGATCGGTTTGGCTCCGCCTGCACCATGGCAATCCACGCAGGCCTGGCCGGTGGAGCTTAATTTCTTGTCGACTGCAATCAGCGCGCCGCGCGCGCTGTCGCCATCGTAGGCACTGACATGCTTGTGTTCGGCCTCGTGGGCTTCGCCTTCGCCAGCGGCGTGCTCGCTCTTCGAGCAGGACGCAAGGCCGAGGCCGAGGCCGATGGCCATGATCAAAGCCATGGCAAGGGGACGCTTCGTCATGCGGGCGGCGCTCACTTCTTGAGACTCGAAAGGTAGGTGGCGATATCGGCGATATCCTGTTCGGAAAAGCTTTGCGCCTGCGCCTGCATGGTCGGGTGTTTACGCGAACCCTGTTTGTACCCGATCAGCGCATTGGTCAAATATTCAGCGCTTTGGCCGGCGATTTTCGGCACTTGATAGCTGGGATAGGCATTTTTGTAACCGGTGATGCCATGGCAGCCCTGGCAGGTATACGTCAGCTGTTTTCCCGTTTTGGCGGAGCCGGTGACGGGTGTCTGTGCCTGCACTGCAAACGATGAAAAAAGAATAAAGCAGCCGGCGAGCAGCGGAAAACGATTCGGCGATCGGTTCATGTCTGGCATCATGTCAAGGCGTGGTGTGGGGCGTGACTGGGAATACGGACGCACAGTTTGGGCAGCGGATACATACCTTTAGGCGTACACCGAAGCACTGTTGCGAGCGTGCAATCACAACAGTATAGCGTGAGCCCCAAGCGTGTCATGTCCTTTGTCGCAGCCCTGTTGTCCTGTGATGGCTGGTGTCCTGCGATCGCAATCGGCTGCATATGGATGGTCGCCATGCGACGGACGACAATGCACATCACGCGTCACCATGACCTCTGGCGGATGCTGGCCACGGAAGGGTGATATACCTTGATACAACACCTCAAAACCATTCCGACGATGCTTACCATGCCTGCCAATTCCACCCTGCGCACCCCCATTGCCCGCAGCGCTCTGGCCCGAGGCTTGAGCCTGGCGCTTCTGATCGCCTGCGTGGGTTTGACGGCCTGCAAGCCCGACGCCGATGCCGCCGATATCAAGGCCAAGGCCGATGAGAAAAAAGCCCAGGACGCCGTACCGGTGGAAGTGGCGCGGGTGTCGCGCCGTGCGATCGCCGCCAGCTATACCGGTACCGCTCCGCTGGAAGCCCGCGGTGAGGCTCAAGTGGTCGCCAAAACTTCAGGCGTTGCGCTGCAGGTGCTGGTTGAGGTGGGTCAGCAGGTGCGCGCGGGCCAGGTATTGATCCGCCTCGATTCCGATCGCGCCGCGCTGCAGGCCGCGCAGAGCGCGGCGCAGATGCGCAAGCTTGAGGCTAACTACAACCGGTCGCTGCAGCTGTCGAAACAGCAGCTGGTCAGCGCCAACGATCTCGACCAGCTCAAGTTCGATCTGGAAAATGCGCGCGCGGTCAATCGGCTCGCCAATCTCGAAATGTCATATGCCAATGTGTCGGCGCCGATTTCCGGCGTGATCGCCGAACGTTCGATCAAGACCGGCAACTTCGTCCAGATCAATACGCCAATTTTCCGCATCGTCGACACATCGCGACTGGAGGCCACCCTCAACGTGCCCGAGCGCGAGCTCGCTACTTTGAAAGGGGGCCTGCCGGTCCAGCTTCTGGTCGATGCCTTGCCCAGCCGCCCGTTCCAGGGACAGGTGGATCGCGTTGCGCCCGTGATCGATTCGGGCAGCGGCACGTTCCGGGTGATTTGTACCTTCGATAGCGGCGGTCTGCTGCAGCCGGGCATGTTCGGCCGGATCAAGATCGATTACGACCAGCGCGCAAATGCCGCAGTGATTCCGCGCAATGCGCTGCTGGATGACGAAGGCGCGTCTGCGGTGTTCACCGTGCGCGGTGGCAAAGCGGTGCGCACCCCGGTGACGCTCGGTTATTTCGACGGCGAGTGGGTCGAAGTGCGCGGCGGTCTGAAAGCCGACGACCGCGTGGTCACTGCCGGCAAAGTGGCTCTACGCGATGGCGCCGATGTGCAGGTGATCGGCGACCCCAAACCCAAGCCGGTCGCAGTCGCCAAGTCCGAGGGCGGCAAACCATGAGCGCTGCCGAGCCTTCCGGGCACGAGCCAGCCTCTTCGGGATTCGATCTGGTCGAGTTCTCCACCCGGCGACGGGTCACCGTGATGATGTTCTGGGTCACGATGTTCCTGTTCGGTGGATTGGCGCTGTCGAATCTCAAGGTCAATCTGCTGCCCGATCTGAGTTATCCCACGCTGACTGTACGCACCGAATACACCGGTGCCGCGCCGTCCGAGGTCGAGACGCTGATCTCCGAACCGGCGGAAGAAGCGCTTGGCGTGGTCAAGAACCTGCGCAAACTGAAGTCAGTGTCGCGCACTGGCCAGAGCGATGTGGTGCTTGAGTTCGCTTGGGGCACGGATATGGATCAGGCCAGCCTCGATGTGCGCGACAAAATGGAGTCGCTGCAGCTTCCGTTGGAAGCCAAGCCGCCCGTGCTGTTGCGCTTCAACCCTTCGACCGAGCCGATCATGCGGCTTGTGCTTTCGGCCAAACACGATCCCGCAAAGACCGGCGCGTTAAAGACCGAAGACGACTTGCGCATACTTTCCGAAATGCGCCGGTTCGCCGATGAGGATCTGAAAAAGAAACTCGAACCTGTCGATGGCGTGGCGGCGGTCAAGGTCGCCGGCGGCCTGGAAGATGAAGTACAGGTCGATATCGATCAGCAGAAGCTCGCGCAGCTGCGTCTGTCGATTGACACCGTAATCCAGCGATTACAGCAGGAAAACATCAATATTTCCGGTGGACGTCTGGAAGAGGGCAGTCAGCGCTATCTTGTGCGGACCGTTAACCAGTTCGCGAATATCGATGAGATACGCGACATGCTGGTGACCACCCGCAGCGCAGGCAACGATGCGGCTGCGAGCGCCGCTCAGCAGATGGCCGCGATCGCGGCATCGACCGGATCGGCCGCGGCGATGGCGGCAGCCAGTTCGGTGCAGAGCGCTTCCGGCGGCGCTTCCAATACGCCCGCAGGCGGCATGCCGGTGCGGCTGAAAGATATCGCCGAGATCCGCCAAGGCAGCAAGGAGCGCGAGGCGATCATCCGTCTGGGCGGTACCGAGGCGGTCGAGCTGGCGATCTACAAGGAAGGCGACGCGAATACGGTCGCCAGCGCCGATGCGATCATCAAAAAACTGGAGGAGATCAAACAGCAGATTCCGCCGGATATCGAGCTGACCACGATCGAAGATCAGTCGCAGTTCATCCGCAGTGCAATCAACGACGTGAAGATCGATGCGGTGATTGGCGGCTTTCTTGCGGTGCTTATCATTTTTTTGTTTCTGCGCGACGGTTGGAGCACGTTCGTGATCGCGTTGTCGCTGCCTGTCTCGATCGTCACCACATTTTTTTTCATGGAACAGTTCGGGCTGAGCCTCAACGTGATGTCGCTGGGCGGGCTTGCGTTGGCCACCGGTCTGGTGGTCGACGATTCGATCGTGATTCTGGAAAGCATCGCCAAGGCGCGGGAGCGTGGATTGGGTGTGTTCGAGTCGGCGATCGTCGGCACCCGGGAGGTCAGCATGGCCGTGGTCGCGTCCACGCTGACTACGGTGGCGGTATTCCTGCCGCTGGTCTTCGTTGAGGGCATCGCCGGCGAACTGTTCCGCGATCAGGCGCTGACCGTTGCGACCGCGATCGGCATTTCGCTGATTGTGTCGATGACGCTGATTCCAATGCTCAGCGGCTGGCGCAGCCGCGCACCGATGGCATTCGACGAAGAAGCGCCGCACACGCAGTGGCAGCCGGAAAAACGCTGGCAAAAGCCGCTGGCGGCCGGTGGTCGTGGGCTGGGTGCGGTGATCAGAGGGCTGTCCTATGGCATCGTCTTCGCTTTGATCCGCGTTTGGCGCGGGCTGGGTGCGGTGATCGGCCCGGTGATGCGCACATTCAGCGATGTGACGATGTCGCCTTATCATCGCCTCGAAGCCGCTTATCTGCGGCTGCTGCCTGGGGCGATACGACGGCCCGGTCTGGTGCTGGTGTCGGCGACGTTGGCATTCGTGCTGAGTTTGATGCTGGTGCCGATGCTGGGCACCGATCTGATTCCGCAGCTGGCCCAGGATCGTTTCGAAATGACCGTCAAGCTGCCTCCGGGTACGCCGCTGCGCGAGACCGACGCCATTGTCCGCGACGTGCAGCGCAAACATTCGAAAGACGATGGCATTCGCGAACTGTATGGCGTCAGCGGTAGCGGCACGCGTCTCGACGCCAGCCCGACCGAAAGCGGCGAGAACATCGGCAAGCTCACGGTGGTGATGGCCAACGGCGGCAGTGAAGCGCTGGAGGCCGCGCAGACCGATCGCCTGCGTGCGACAGTTGCAAGCTTCCCCGGCGCCCAGGCCGATTTCAGCCGGCCGGAGCTCTTCAGTTTTTCGGCGCCGCTTGAAATCGAACTGAGCGGCCAGGATCTGGACAGCATCCAGCGAGCCGGCCAGAAGATGGCGACGATGCTGCGCGACAATCCGCATTATTCCGATGTGAAATCCACGGTCGAACAGGGCTTTCCTGAAATCCAGATCCAGTTCGATCAGGAACGCGCTGGCGCCCTCGGCCTGAGCACCCGTCAAATCGCCGATGTCGTGGTCAAGAAGGTGCGCGGCGATATCGCCACCCGCTACAGCTTCCGCAGCCGCAAGATCGACGTGCTGGTGCGCGCGCGCGAAAGCGATCGCGCATCCGTCGACAGCATCCGCAAGCTGATCGTGAATCCCGGCAGCGCCAGTCCGGTCACGCTCGACTCGGTTGCCAATGTGATCGCCACCACCGGCCCCAGCGAAATCCACCGGGCAGACCAGGTGCGGGTCGCGATCGTTTCCGCGAATCTGCGCAATATCGATCTTGGCGCCGCAGTCAGCGAGGTCGAGCAGATGGTGTCGCAGAGCAGTGCGCGCGACGGCGGTCTGGGAGCCGGCATCGGCATGCATATCGGCGGGCAGGGCGAAGAACTCAAGCAATCGCTGACATCGCTGCTGTTCGCGTTCGCGTTGGCGGTTTTTCTGGTGTATCTGGTGATGGCTTCGCAGTTCGAATCGCTGCTGCACCCGTTCGTGATCCTGTTCACGATCCCTTTGGCGCTGGTCGGGGCGATTCTTGCTTTGCTGGTCACCGGCTCGACCATCTCTGTGGTGGTATTCATCGGCCTGATTCTGCTGGTGGGTCTGGTTACCAAGAACGCGATCATCCTGATCGACAAGGTCAACCAACTGCGCGAAGGCGGCCTTGCCAAACGCGAGTCGCTGGTCGAAGGCGCACGTTCGCGTCTGCGTCCGATCATGATGACTACGCTCTGCACGCTGTTCGGTTTTTTGCCGTTAGCGTTGGCGTTTGGCGAAGGCGCCGAAGTGCGCTCGCCGATGGCGA
The DNA here is from genome assembly GCA_043775395.1 of Lysobacter sp. Lineage (GTDB taxonomy): Bacteria > Pseudomonadota > Gammaproteobacteria > Xanthomonadales > Xanthomonadaceae > Lysobacter_I. The sequence continues at coordinate 7,850 of JAYVSK010000174.1, forward strand.
TCACGGTGATCGGTGGTCTGCTGGTGTCGACGCTGCTGACGCTGGTGGTGATCCCGGTGGTCTATGATCTGCTGGACCGCCGTTCCGACGGCGATTTCGTGCTCCGCGCCCGCCGCGCGCGCGCGCGGTGCGAGTCGGACTACGATGCGGTCGCCGAGGAGACCCCGCCGTCATGAGCGTTGCCGAGTTCAGCATCAAGCGCCCCGTCACCACGGTGATGTTCTTCGTCTCGATGTGCGTGGTCGGACTGATTGCAGCGGTTCGGCTGCCGCTGGAAGCGCTGCCTTCGATCACCTTCCCAGGCATTTTCCTGCAGCTTCCGTACGCCGGTTCAACGCCCGAAGAGGTCGAGCGCAACGTCTTGCGTCCGGTGGAGGAGGCCGTTTCGACGATGAGCGGCATCAAGCGCATGGACGGTAGCGCCGGCGCCGAAGGCGCATCCATGTTCATCCAGTTTTCGGACTGGGAGCGGGATGCGTCGATCGCCGCCTCCGAAGCGCGCGAGCGCATCGATGCGATCCGCGACGAGCTGCCAGACGATCTGCAGCGCTATTTTGTGCAGAAATTCTCCACCAGCGACGAAGCGGTGCTGAAAGTGCGGCTCGCCAGCGATCGCGATTTGACCCGCGAATACGATTTGATTGATCGCGAGCTGAAGCGTCGCATCGAGCGCGTCTCCGGCGTGGCCCGCGTCGATGTGCTGGGGGCGCCGCCGAACGAAGTCGAGATCGCGATTTCGCAGGATCGGCTGAATGCGCACGGCATCGGCCTGAACGAGCTCAACATGCGGCTGCGCGATGTCAATTTTTCGGTGTCAGCGGGTCAGATCAACGAAGCTGGCCGGCGGCTGCGCGTGCAGCCGGTAGGCGAGATCAGCGATCTGCAGCAATACCGCGATATCGTGCTCGGCGACAACGGGACGCGACTCGGTGATGTCGCCGATGTCCGCTTGAAACCGACGCGGCTCAATATGGGTCGGCGCCTCGACGGCCGCCCCGCGGTCGGTATCGATATTTTCAAAGAACGCGGCGCCAATCTGGTCGAAGTCTCGCGAAGCGTGCTTGAGGAAGTCGAAAAAATCGCCCAGGATCCGGCGCTGCAGGGCGTACAGGTCAAAGTCGTCGAGGATCAGGGCGAAGAAGTCACGGGCTCTTTGATGGGTTTGGCCGAAGCGGGTCTGATCGGCCTGCTGCTTTCGATCATCGTGCTCTATTTCTTTCTGCGTCACTGGCCGTCCACGCTGATGGTGACTGCCGCGATCCCGATCTGTTTCATCATGACGCTCGGTTTCATGTATTTCGCGGGCGTCACGCTCAATATTCTGACCATGATGGGTCTGCTGCTCGCGGTCGGCATGCTGGTCGACAACGCGGTGGTGGTGGTTGAAAGCATCTATCAAGAACGCGAAAAAATGCCGACCCAGCCGAAGCTGGCTTCGCTGATCGGCACACGTAACGTCGCCATCGCGCTCTCGGCGGGCACGCTTTGCCACTGCATCGTGTTCGTACCGAATCTGTTCGGCGAGCGCAACATGATCAGCATCTTCATGTCGCAGATTGCGATCACCATTTCTGTTTCGCTGCTGGCGTCCTGGCTGGTCGCGGTCAGCCTGATCCCGATGATCTCGGCCCGGTTGAAGACGCCGCCAGCGGTCCGCAAAGATCAGGGATTGATTCCCGCTCTGCAGCGTCGCTATGCAGCCTTCCTGCGCTGGACCCTGGAACATCGCGGCTGGAGCGTGCTCGGCATCCTGTTGATTGTGGCGGTCAGCATCATCCCGCCGACGCAGATGAAGAGCAATATGTTCGGCGGCAGCGAGGCCGGCAAGGCCGAAATCTTCTACCAGTGGAACGGCGCTTACAGCAAAGAGCAGATGTCCGACGAGATTCTGAAGGTCGAAAAATTTCTCGATGCCAGCCGCAAGAAATTCCGCATCGTGCAAGTCTATTCTTACTATAGCGAGCAGGGCTGGGGCGGTACCCAGATCAAGTTCGACACCGAAAAACAGTCGGAAACCAAAGCGCTGGTGGAAACGCTGCGCGAGGCTCTGCCGAAATCCGCGCGCGCCAAGATCGGTATCGGCAATCAGGGCGGTCCGGGCGGCGACGGCAACGGGCTCAGCGACAACGTGCAGGTGCAGCTGGTCGGGGACTCCACTGAGACGCTGAAAGAGTTGGCTGAAAATGTGATCCCGATCCTGGCGCAGCGTAAAGAACTGCGCGACGTTCGGGTCAATATCGGCGATCAGAACAGCGAACTGTCGGTTCGCGTGGACCGCGAGCGTGCGGCATCGTTCGGCTTCAGTGCGCAGCAGGTCTCGCAATTCGTCGGTCTGGCGCTGCGCGGTACTTCACTGCGCGAGTTCCGTCGCGGCGATACCGAGGTGCCGGTACAGGTGCGTTTCGCCGGTGCCGAGGATTACGGCATCAAGGATATTTCGGCATTCACGGTGCGCGCGCCGGACGGACGTGTAGTGCCGCTGTTGGCGATGGTGGATGTATCCATCGGCGCTGCAGCGACCGAAATACAGCGCTCCAATCGCCAGACAACGCTCACCATTCAGGCCAATCTAGCAGACAAGGTGGCGATGCCTGATGCGCGGAAGGCGATGGAAGATGCGCTGAAATCAGTGTCCTATCCCGCAGGCTACAGCTACTCGTTTGATGGCGGCGGCTTCCAGCAGGACGACGATGCGATGAAGCAGATGATGTTCAATCTCATCATTGCCCTGATCATGATCTACGTGGTGATGGCCGCGGTGTTCGAATCGCTGTTGTTTCCATCCGCCATCATGAGCGGTGTGCTGTTTTCCGTGTTCGGGGTGTTCTGGCTGTTCTGGCTGACCGGCACCGAGTTCAACATCATGGCGTTCATCGGCATTCTGGTGCTGATGGGCGTAGTGGTAAACAACGGCATCGTAATGATCGAACACATCAACAATATGCGACGACGCGGTATGTCCCGCACCGATGCGCTGGTGGAAGGCAGTCGTGAGCGGTTGCGCCCGATCCTGATGACCATGGGTACCGCGATTCTGGCGATGATTCCGATCGCGCTGGGCAACACCGCGATGGCAGGCGGCGGGCCGCCTTATTTCCCGATGGCGCGTGCGATCGCCGGTGGACTCGCGTTTTCGACCGTTGTCAGCTTGCTGTTCCTGCCCACCATCTACGCGATTCTCGACGATGTCCGCGCTGCGACGTCGCGCACGATCCGCAAAGCGCGCGGAACGCAGCGCGTGCCAGCAGCTGCCGTAACGGCTTTGCACCGCGAATGAGCGCATCCCGGTCATGCTGTCGCACAGCGGCAAAGCGCCTACAAGACAGGGCTTACGTGTTGTGGTGTGCTGCTGGCACCGATTGCCGTGACGACCATTGTTCATGAAGCTGCGCACTGTGCCATGGGCACTGCGCTTGGTCACGACATGGCGATGAGCTTCAACGCAGCGCATGCGGTTGCTGCGAGCGGCATTTCTGATCAAGCCTACGCTGAGTCGATAGCGGTTCAGGACATCAATTTGCCGAGAATGCTCGCGCCACCGATCCAGATGCCGGCCATGCTGCCGAAATTGGTCAGCAGGAAATTCAGCAACGTGCGCGAGACGCGGTTGCGATACCAGCCGCGCAGGGTTTGCACGTCGTCGCGCAGGCCCAGAAAGTCGGCATAGGTCGGTTTGCGGATACGCGCTTCCACCAAAGCGCTGAACATGCCGGTGGGTACGCCCATGCGAAAGGGCTTCAGCGGCGCCATCAAAGCGGCAGTCAAAATGCTCAGCGGATGTCCGCCCGCCAGCAGACAGCCCAACGCTGCGAGCGAGGAGGTATGCATTATCCACTGCTTCAGCAGATCGGTGCCCATCGCGAAACCGCCGCGCCAGAAGCCGAAGCCGATGCCGCCGACGATCAGACAGCTCAACGCGATCTTGAACCACGGGACGCTGGTTTTTTTCTGGACAAATTCGAGGGTTGCCCGGATCGATTCAGGAGATGCGGTGTCTTCGCGAAGATGCTTGGCCAACCCCTGCAGATGGCCCGCGCCGACCACGGCCAGCACTTCGCGACCAGCGCCCTGAGTCTGTATTTCGCGCAACCGCGCGGCCATGTAGGCGTCGCGCTCGGAGATGATGGTTTCAAACAGGGCGGGGCTGTCGGCGGCGAACTCGCTGAAGCTCGCTTCCAGCATATCGCCTTCTTTCAGGCCTTCGATCTGCTCGTCCGACACTTCCTCATTACCGAACAGCGAGGCCATCAAGCCGACCGCGACTTTCGCGCGACCCCACCAGCCCAGACGCTGCATGGCACGCTTGAAGGTCAGACCGACGTCGCGATCGATCATGTGCAGCGACAGCGCGCGCTCACGCGCGTCGAGCACCGCCGCCTTCAGTTCCGCACCGGGCTCGATGCCGAGCTGTTCGGCAAGCCGGCGCTGATAAGCGGCGAGCGCGAGATTCGCAGCGAACACCGCAGTCTTGCCTTCGCGCAATACTTTGACCAGGTCAAGTTTGGCCAGCGCATCGGGATCGGTCAGCGCCTGCGCGCGCTGCGCATCCAATTCGACCGCGACGGTGTCGTAGTCGCCGCTGGCGATCGCGGCGCGTACCGCATCGACGCTTGCTTTGGAGACATGGGCGGTGCCCAGCAGCATGTAGCGCACGCCATCGCGCTCGACGATGGCATGGGGCTGGTCCAACAAGGCTGCAGACGCGGTAGAAACGGAATGATCTTCGGAAATGTCGGTCATCGTGACGGGGCAATGGGAGCGAGCCCGCCGGATATGACCCCTGCAATACTGCCGGGCGCGGACGACGGAAGCAGGAAGCATAGTGCCTTCACGTCGGGCTGTCTCTCCCGCCCAGGCCGGATGCTGGGAACCGGGGGCATCCAAGCGCGCCCTGCTTAGTCATATCTGATCTTCAAACGATGCGGCGCGGATCAAGCGATTGAACCCCAACCCGGTGAGGAATGCAGCGCGCGATTGCGGTCAAATGCGGCTCTGTTTTTTTCATCGAGTCGACGATATACCGCTTGAAATCCAGTCTCGGATATGTAGCCAAGACAAGCACTGCGGTGCAGCGCGGGTCGACAGCAACATCGTCAGTCGCGATAGCGCTTCAGAAGATCGCCGTAAGCATCGATCCGCCTGTCGCGTAGAAACGGCCAGATCCGACGCACATGTTCGCTGCGCGCCATGTCCAGTTCGGCCATCAGCAGGGTGGGTTCCGAGCCGGCTTCGGCGAGGAATTCGCCCTGTGGGCCGAGAATATGACTGTTACCCCAGAAGT
>JAYVSK010000175.1:0-3795 GCA_043775395.1 Lysobacter sp.
TTTCTTCGCCGTCCGGCGAAATATTGGTCATCGTGATCAGCAGGCGATCATGGTCTGGCTGTTCGATCTCGGTGCGCCACCCCCAGCGCGGGCCGGGCGGCGTCTGGCCGTCGCCGTAGCTGCCCAGCACCGCGAAATGCGCCGGTTCCGCTTCGCCGCTGGTCTGCGAAAACATGATCGAGCTGCCGCTGTGAAAACTGTCGACCCACGCGCATTCCCAGCGCTTTTCGTCGATGTGATAACCATACAGTGCGAGCCCCGAATGATGTCGGCCATCGAATTCCCAGCTGTATTCATGCAATAGAAAACGACCGTCCAGTACCGCGCGCAGGGTGCCGCGCTGGCCCGACTCCGCTGCCATCACGTCGCGCTCGAACCAAAGCCGATACGTGCCTTCCCAATCGCCAACCATAGTTGAAAACCGCTGTTGCGGAACATCGTGGATAGACGCTGCGGCCGGGGCCGTATCGACATCGCTTGCGGTCATATCGAAATCCTCTTGATCGAAGGAAACAGCGTACGCCAGACCTTCCCTATCCAATCAGCCGGGGGCCAGCCATAGCGGGAACCGGACAATCTGAGACCGCCAAACGGGCCAAAACGCTAAAAAAATGTTATCAATGCCGCCGAATCGCCAGGCCATCATCGGTCGGGGCGGCGCTACTGGGGAGCGCCGAAAGAGAAGTTTCACCTTTCCACTCTCAGGATCAGGAGATCCCATGCATCATTCGATACCCACCCGCCACCGCCGCGTCGCGCCCGCACTGACCGCCCTCGCGCTCGCACTGAGCGTTGCCCTGCCCGCCCTTGCCCAGGAACCACCGGCAGAAGAACAAGCCGCGCAGGCCGGCGATCTGGACACCATCCAGGTACTCGGCAGCCGTGCCAAGAACCGCACCGCTACCGAGACCGCCGCTCCGGTCGACATCATCAACAGCGAACAGCTGGAACGCACCGGCGCGCGCGAACTGGGTCAGCTGCTGCAGATGTTGGAGCCCAGCTTCAACTTTTCGCGGACCACCATCAGCGACGGCACCGACATCCTGCGCCCGGCCACCCTGCGTGCGCTGGGCCCCGATCAGGTGCTGGTGCTGGTCAACGGCAAGCGCCGCCACCAGCAGGCGCTGGTCAACGTGCAGCAGACCGTTGCGCGCGGCTCGGCCGGGACCGATATCAATGCGATCCCCGTCACCGCGATCGATCGCATCGAAGTGCTTCGCGATGGCGCCTCGGCGCAGTACGGCTCCGACGCCATCGCCGGCGTCATCAATATTGTGCTGAAAAAGCAGACCAAGGAAACCCAGCTGTTCTTCGAAGCCGGCCAGACCCGCAAGGGCGACGGCGAGGTGCTGCATGGCGGCTTTAACACCGGCTTCGCACTCGGCGACGATGGCTTCGTCAACCTCACCGTGGAATACCGCGACCGCGGCGAAACCAACCGCGCCGGCCCCGACACCCTGCGCGTCAGCCCCTCGCGCGTGACCCAGCGCATTGGCGACGCGGATGCCACAGACGCCTATCTTTGGCTGAACGGCGGCATCGGCCTGGGCAGCGGCGAGCTGTACTGGTTCGGCGGCGCTTCGCAGCGCAAGGGCGATTCTTCCGGCTTCTTCCGCAGTGCCGGCGACGGCCGCACGGTGCCGGCGCTGTACCCCAACGGCTTCCTGCCGAACATCATCACTACGGTCGATGATCAGTCTCTGGCCGTCGGTTATCGTGCCCAGTTGGGCGACAACTGGGACTGGGACGTGTCGGTCAACCACGGCCGCAGCAAGTTCGGCTTTCAGGAGCGCAACTCGGTCAACGTGAGCTGGTGGTTCGAACCACTGAATCCCGCCAATCCGACCGGCCCGCGCTTCAACCAGTCGCCGACCTCCGCCGACACCGGCACGCTGAAGTTCGACCAGACTACGGTCAATCTCGACTTCCGCGGCAGTCTCGACATCGGCAGCAGCGAGCCGCTCAGCCTCGCGGTCGGCGGCGAATATCGTCGTGAAAATTACGCGATCGAAGCCGGCGACCCGGTGTCGTACAGCTACGGCCGCACCAACAATCCGGCTATCGTCATTCGCAACCAGAACGGCGGGTTCGCCGCGCCGGGCATCCAGGGCTTTCCCGGCTTCTCGCCCAACGAAGCAGTGGACGACGGTCGCCACAACTACGCGCTGTATGTGGACGCTGAAACCCGCTTCGGCGGCAAGTTCCTGGTCGGTGGCGCAATGCGCTTCGAGGACTACTCCGACTTCGGCAACACCACCACCGGCAAGCTGTCGCTGCGCTACGACTTCACCGAGACCTTCGCGCTGCGCGGCACGGTCTCCACCGGCTTCCGTGCGCCCGGCGTGCAGCAGCTGTTCTACAGCCAGCGCTCGACCAATATCGATCCGGCCACCGGCCTGCTGGCGGACACGCTCACCGCACGCCAGAACAGCGCGGTCACCCGTGCTTTCGGTATCGATGCTCTGAAACAGGAAGAATCGAAAAGCGCCAGCATCGGTTTCAGCTGGCGCCCCAGCGAACGCTTCAGCCTGACCGCCGACGTGTTCCGCATCGATATCGATGACCGCATCATCTTCTCCAGCAACATCGCGCCTGAAACCGTCGGCACCAACGGTCTGCCGTGCACGCCGACGAACACCAACTGCCCGATCCGCGCCATCCTGGCCCCGTTCCGCGTCGCCCAGGCGCAGTTCTTCACCAACGCCATCGATACCGAAACCACCGGCATCGATATCGTCGGCGAGTTCAGCACCGAAGCCGCTGGCGGCATGCTCGACCTCACCGCCCTGCTGCACTGGAACAAGACTGAAGTGACCTCGCGTCGTTCGCAGTCGGCCATCCTGACCCCGCAGCAACTGTTCGACGACAGTCAGGTCACCCTGATCGAAGAAGGCCAGCCGGGCGCGCATCACGTCCTGCAGGGCGTGTGGACCCGCAACAACTGGGATTGGACGCTGCGCGCGAATTATTACGGCGCTGTGGCTGGCGAAGGCTTCACGCCTGGCTTCAAGCAGACCTGGGACGGCGCCACGCTCTTCGATGCTGCCATCGGCTGGAACATCAGCGACAAACTGCGGATCAGCATCGGCGGCAACAATATTTTCGACACCTACCCCGACAAGTGGGATGCGAACCGGGCCTTCCCGTTCCCGCAGCTGGGCTTCACCTACGGCTGGGAAACGCTGCCCTTCGGCATCAACGGCGCGTACTACTACGGCAAGATCGATTACCGGTTCTGATCGTCGATCCAGTGCGATGTTTCGACAAACGGACGGTGAAAGCCGTCCGTTTTTTTGCGCCTTGAAGGACTGCATTCAGGCCCGATGCCGTTGATTGATGATCTACGTTATGTGTTCAGGAAAAGATCGGGGCTGAAGCCCCTCCCACAAACGTTGGCATGCGATACAGCAAGCTGCCAACCCCATTCGACGACATGGCGCGTTTGCAGGTCTGCCCACTCACGGAGACCCGCCATGCACCGTTCCGCCGCTGCACCCATGCCCCGCCATCTTCTCGCCGTCGCTGTGCTCTGCGCGCTTGCGCTGGCTGGCTGCCGCAGTACTACCACCCTCGACGACAACCGCACCAAGGCGCAGGTCGGCAGCCATCGCGGTCAAGCCGCAGCCCCTGTCGATGAAGAGGCTCTGGATTCCATCGCGATCACCAGCGGCGAAGCGCGTCGAGTACCTCAGCAGACCACCAAAACAGAGGCCCGTGCCGATGCCGCGGCAAAACCCGCGGGCGTCGTTCGTCAGGAAGTCGACAAGGTTGCAGTGACCGGCTCGCGCGTGGCGC
>JAYVSK010000176.1:0-8305 GCA_043775395.1 Lysobacter sp.
CGCCACCGCGATGCTGGCCACCTGCGACAGCGGCATGTCCGAGCCGTGATAGTTGATTCTGAGATGATCCACCAGCGATGGCGACGCGCGGCCGGTGCGGACCTTGGTCAGGCTCTGGCGGAGTGCGTCCACGCATTTGGCCATACGCGCCTGCGTGTCTTTCTTGATGTCGTTGAGCATGCCGATTCCTGTTTGTATCAGGTGTTGCTGTCAGGTGGAGGGCCGCAGCGGGTGTTGCGGCGCGGCCGAAGCGCTAGGGTCGGCGATTATAAGCGATGCGCGTATGGGCAATGCGGGGCCTCGAGTCGCAGGGCCGGGTTCAGCGGGCGCCGTGCGGGGCCAGATCGTGGCGGTCGTGGTCGCAGGCCGTGCCGTGTTCGATCTGCAGTGTGGGGTGGTTGATGCCGAAACGGTCGTTGAGCGCATGCACCAGCGCGTCGAGAAACGTGTCGTGGTCGAGCGCCGCGTCTTTATCTTCGCGCCCCGGCCTTACCAGATGCGCGGTCAGCGCGATTTCGCCTGCGCCCAGGGACCAGATGTGCAGGTGATGCACCGCCTGCACGCCCGGCTGGGTGGCGAGGAATGTCTCGACAGCGTGCTGATCGATCCCGCGCGGCACCGCGTCCATTGCGGCCTCGAAAGCGTCGCGCAACAGCCGGAACGCGCCCAATGCCACCACCACCGCGATCAGCACCGCCGTGGCCGGATCCAGCCAGCGCCAGTCCAGCCACAGCATGCCGAAGCCGGCCAGCACCGCCGCCAGCGACACCGCGGCGTCGGCGATCAGATGCAGAAACGCGCCGCGCCGGTTCAGGTCGCTGCCGTGGCTCTGCCCACCGTGGCCGTCGCGCAGAAACCACGCCGCGCCCAGATTCACTGCGATCCCGATGGCAGCAATCGCGATGACCGTCAGCGCGGGAATGGCGGGCGGATCGGCGAAGCGGCGCACCGCCTCCCAGCCCAGCGCGCCGCTGAAACCCACCAGCAGTAGCGCGTTGCCCAGCGGCGACAGCAGCGTCGCGCGCCGCCAGCCGTAGGTGTGCCGTCCGCTCGGCGGCCGTTTGGCCATGGTGGCCGCACCCCAGGCCAGCGCCAGACCCAGCACATCGCCAAAGTTGTGCAAAGCATCGGACAACAGCGCCAGCGAGTCCGTATAAAACCCATAGCCGGCTTCCAAAGCGGTGTAGGCCAGATTGATCAGCGTTGCGATCGCAAATGCGCGGGTGCCCACCGCAAAGCCGTGACTATGGCCATCTGGGTCATGGCTGCCTTGACCATGCCCCTCATGCCCGGCTGAAGCTTGAACTGGTTTGGATTTCTGGTTCGAGTGGCTGTGTCCGTGCATCGCTTCATTTTGGCACAGCCGTCCATGGCCAGGCTTCAAGTATCGGCTGCCGCCCGGTTTGCCTGCCTGGATTGTCTGGACTTGGAGCCCGTCGAGGCGGTAGCGTAGAAATTTGTGTCTTCACAACGCGGCAAGGGGAATCCTCATGAGTGCCAAAACACCGAGCACGAACACATCACACAGCAACACACCAAGTGCGGCCACGCCTCAACTGACGTTTCGAGCCGTGGTGCTGGCCATCGTGCTGGCCGTGGTGCTGTCCGCAGCCAATGCCTACCTCGGCCTGTTCGCAGGCCTGACCATCGCTACCGCGATTCCTGCGGCTGTCGTATCGATGGGCGTGCTGCGGCTGCTGGGCGGCGGCACCATCCTCGAAAACAATATCGTCCAGACCGGTGCGTCCGCGGGCTCCTCGATCGCGGCCGGTGTGATTTTCACGATCCCCGCGCTGGTCATCCTTGGCTACTGGGATGACTTCCGCTATTCGTGGGTGATGGCGATCGCGGGCCTCGGCGGCCTGCTCGGCGTGCTGTTCTCGGTGCCGCTGCGGCGCACGATGATCGTTGAAGAGCCGCTGCCGTTCCCGGAAGGCAAAGCCGCCGCTGAAGTGCTGAAGGCCGGCGAAAATCCCGGCCCGGGGCTGAAGATTCTCGGGTTTTCCGCAGCGCTGGGCGCGATGATCAAGGTCGCGGCCGCCAGCGGTATGAAGCTGATCCCAGATACTGCAGCGGGCGCCGGTTTCTTCGGTAAATATCTCGGTTACATGGGCACCAATCTATCGCCGGCTCTGCTGGGCGTGGGCTATATCGTCGGGCTCAACATCGGCATCGTGGTGCTGTCGGGCAGCATTCTGTCGTGGCATATCGCAATCCCGATCTACCATGCCTTCTTCATGTCCAGCGATCCTGCGCTCGCATCGTCCATCGCAGGCGCAGGCGCGGAAGACGCGGCCGGCGCGATCTGGTCGGCCAAGATTCGCTATCTCGGCGTCGGTGCGATGCTCACTGGCGGCGTTTGGACGTTGTTTTCGCTGCGCAAATCCTTGCTGTCCGGCGTGCGCAGCGGCATTGCCGCCGCTCGCAAAGGCGCAGGCGAGAACGTCGCGGAGACGGAGCGCGATCTGCCGATGAAGTGGATGCTGGTCGCGCTGGTGGTCTTCGTGATTCCGCTGGCGTTTCTGTATCAGGCCATCGTCAACGATTGGACCGTCAGCATTCCGATGACCATCATCATGATTGTCGCCGGTTTCCTGTTCGTTTCGGTGTCGGCGTATCTGGCCGGCCTGGTCGGTTCCTCGAACAACCCGGTGTCCGGCATCACCATCGCCACCATTCTGTTCGCCTCGGTGGTGCTGATGTTCCTGCTGGGTCGCGATTCGCCCATCGGCGCGGTCGCCGCGATCATGATCGGCGCGGTGGTTTGCTGCGCCGCTGCGGTGGGCGGCGACAATCTGCAGGATTTGAAGGCCGGCTATATCGTCGGCGCCACCCCGTGGAAACAGCAGCTGATGCTCGGCATCGGTGCGTTCTCGTGCGCACTGATCATGGCGCCGGTGCTCAACCTGCTGTCGCAGGCCTATGGCATTGGGCCGCCGACGCCGGAGCATCCCAATTCGCTGGCCGCGCCTCAGGCGACGCTGATGGCGTCGGTCGCGCGCGGCATGTTCGGTGGTGTGCTGCCTTGGAACATCATCGCCATCGGCGCGGTCGTCGGCGCCGCGATCATCGCGTTCGACGAAGTGCTCAAAGCGCAGGGCAGCAAGTTCCGCGTGCCGGTCTTGGCTGCAGCGATCGGTATCTATTTGCCGCTGGAGTTGATGGTGCCGATTTTCCTCGGCGGGCTGTTGGCTTATCTGGTCGAGCGCCGTCACGGCATGGTGGGCGCAGACGACGAAGCCCGCGATCGCCTGCACCGGCCGGGCACGCTGTTCGCAGCGGGTTTGATCACGGGCGAAGCGCTGATGGGCATCTTGATTGCGATCCCGATTGTGGTCAGTGGCAGGCCCGATGTGATCGCTCTGCCTGAAAGCATGCAGTTTGGGGAGATGCTGGGCCTTGTGATATTGGCGGTCGTTGCCTGGCTGATGTATCGCGCAGGTGCCAAGTCGATGCCAGAACCGATCGGGCTTGGCCCGAAGTAATGCAGACGCAGCCGGCTGTGACCCGGCCTGGCGGCGTATCTGATCCATCGAGGTCGCGTGCCCAAGCGACCTTGCATGTCCACACCATTCCGGAGTTCATATGAATTTGCGTTACGCGCTATTGCCGCTCGCTCTGTTGTGCGCAGTCTCGTCACTATCCGCAACCGCCGAAGCCGCTCGCGGCCTGCAGCCGCGCGACCTGGCTACACTTGACCGCTATTCCGCGCCCACGCTGTCGCCCAACGGCCGCATGCTGGTGTTCGCCAAGCGCAGCGTCGATTTCGCCGCGAACAAATCTTTGACCGCGCTGTGGATCGAAAACCTTGTCGCACGCGATAAAATGCCGCCCAAGCGGTTGACCCCGGACGGCTGGAACGTCAACTCGCCGTCGTTCTCGCCGGACGGCACCATCGTCTATTTTCTCAGCGCCAAATCCGGCAGCCAGCAGTTGTATGCCATCCCCGTCGCTGGCGGCACGCCGAAGCCGTTGACCGATCTGCCGGTCGACGTGGGTGCTTTCAAACTGTCGCCCGACGGCAAGCGCGTTGGGCTGGCGCTTGAAACCTTCGATGGCTGTAAATCGGACCTGGCCTGCACTAAAAAGCGTCTCGACGACAGCGGTGCGCGCAAGACCAGCGGCGTGGTGTTCGAGCGCATGTTCATCCGCCACTGGGATGCGTGGAACGACGGTCGCCTCAACCGCGTGTTCGCCGCGACCCTGCCGCAGGGCAAGGACAAGCCGCTGAAGACCGCGACCCTGATCGGTGCCGATGTGCTCGGCGATGTGCCGTCCAAACCGTTCGGCGACACGAGCGAATTCGGTTGGTCGCCCGATGGCACGTCGTTGGTATTGTCGGCGCGCAAAGCCGACAGCAGCGAGCCGTGGAACACCAATTTCGATCTGTATCTGGTGTCCGCCGATGGCAGCGGCAGCGCACGCAATCTCACCGAAGCCAATAAGGCCTGGGATACCGGTCCGGTGTTTTCCGCCGACGGCAAAATCCTCTATTACCGCGCAATGCGGCGCCCGGGTTTCGAGGCCGACCGCTTCGCGCTCATGGCGATGGATCTGGCCACCGGCAAGACCCGCGAACTCGCGCCGAAATGGGACGCGTCGGCCGACGGCATCACCCTGTCCGTCGACGGCAAGTCGATCTACACCACCGCGCAGGAACTGGGCCGCCATCCGCTGTTCGCAGTGTCGGTTGATAACGGCGAAGTGACGTCGATCTTCAAGGACGGCTCGGTGTCGTCGTTCGAATTGGCCGGCGACACGCTGGTTGTCTCCGCCAATTCGATGAACAGCGGCGATGTGATCTACGCCACCAGCGCCGACGGTCAGGCATCGCTGCGCGCGATCACGCCCAGCGCCGAAAAGATGCTTCCTGATGTGCGCTTCGGCGCATATGAGCAGTTCAATTTCAAAGGCTGGAACAACGAGACCGTCCACGGTTACGTAGTCAAGCCGTGGAACTATGAGGAAGGCAAGCAGTATCCCGTCGCGTTCCTGATCCACGGCGGCCCGCAGGGCAGCTTCGGCGACGGCTGGAGCTATCGGTGGAACCCGCAGACCTATGCGGGGCAGGGCTATGCGGTGGTGATGATCGATTTCCACGGTTCCACCGGCTACGGCCAGAAGTTCACCGACGCGATCAGCCAGCACTGGGGCGACCGCCCGCTGGAAGATCTGCAGAAAGGCTGGGCCGCGGCGCAGAAGAAATACGCCTTCCTCGACGGCGGACGCACCTGTGCGCTAGGCGCCAGCTACGGTGGCTTCATGGTCAACTGGATCGCCGGCAACTGGTTCGACAAACAGGGCAACTCGCCGTTCAAGTGTCTGGTCAGCCACGACGGCGTGTTCGACCAGCGGATGATGGGCTACGCCACCGAAGAGCTGTGGTTCACCGAATGGGAGCAGGGCGGCACCCCGTACGGCGTGGCGAAGAGTTACGAACAATTCAACCCGGTGAACCATGTGTCGAAGTGGAAGACGCCGATGCTGGTGATCCACGGCCAGCAGGACTTCCGCATTCCTGTGGAGCAGGGCATAGGCGTGTTTACCGCGCTGCAGCGTCGCGGCATCGAATCGAAGTTCCTGTATTTCCCGGATGAAAACCACTGGGTGCTGAAGCCGCAAAACAGTGTCCAGTGGCATGACACCGTCAACGGCTGGCTGAAGTCGCACATCGGTGAATAATGGCGGTTTGCAACACCCTGCCATCAGTAAAAAAACGGGCCGTAGGACGGCCCGTTTTTTTTGCGGCAATGCGTCCTGCAGGCGTTATGGGGCGCTGACTGCCGCGCTCGGCACGGCGCCGCCCGCCGGCTTGCCGCCGATATGCCGCGCGAAAAAATTCAGCATTTCGGTATAGAGCTTGAGTTTGTTCTCGTCCTTGTAATAGCCGTGCATCTCGCCGGGCGTGATCATCATGCCTTCGGGGGCGTTGCCGGCGGCGATCAGCGCTTTGTTCATCGCTTCGGTGTTCTCCGGCGGGCAGCGCGGGTCGCGCGCGCCGGCCGCGAGATACACCGGGATCTTGATGTCGGCGGCATAGTTCACCGGCGACATCGCATCGCGTTCGGCCTTGGTCTTGCCCAGCGCACGCAGCAGGTACATCCGCCCGCTCTGCGCCTGGCTGGTATCGCTTTTGGTCATCTGCACTTCGGCGTCGTACGCACCCACGTAGCCGAACGCGCACTTGAACAGCCCCTGCTCGCGCGCTGGCGCCATCATCGATGCATAGCCGCCGAAACTGCCGCCATAAATGCAGATACGGTCCTTGTCGGCATAGCCCTGGTTGATGGTCCATTTCGTCGCGTCGACGATATCGTTCATGATCCCGGTCGCCCATTGGCCGTAGCCCATGTCCTGAAAGCCTTTGCCGAAGCCGCCGGAGCCGCGATAGTTGATCTGCAGCACCGCATAGCCGCGGCTGGCGAACAGCTGGCTTTCCCAGTTGAAGCGCCAGTCGTCGCGCGGGCCCATCGGGCCGCCGTGCACATTGACGATCATCGGCAGATGTTTGCCGTCGCTGCCGTTGGGCACGGTGAGGTAACCGTAAATTTTCAGGCCATCGCGGGTGGTCAGTGCGACCGGTTTCACGCTGGCCATGCGCTTGGCGTCGATCCACTTGCGCTGCTGCATCAGGAACCGCGCCTGGTTGGTGGCGCGGTCGAACAGATACAGCTCGCCCGGGTTGCTGTCGCTGTACACCTGCACGACGATCTGCTTGCCGTCGCGGGTGGCGCTGGAGAAATCGACGAACTGTCCGGGGAAGGACGCCGCCAGCGACGCATAGAGCTTCGCATCGGCGTGGTCCTTGTCGATCATCGTCACTTCGGGTGCACCGGCTTCCGTAGCGATGCCCAGCACCACTTCGCTGCCGTCCACCGAGGCGATATAGCCAGATGGATCCGACACCGGGTCGCGGAACAGCGGCTCGAACGCACCGGTGTCCGGATCGATGACGCCGAAGGTGGTGGTCGACTTGCCGTCGCTTTCGGTCGCATAGATGCGGCCGTCGCGCGAGCTGCCGAACACTTCAAGCGACTTGCCGGAAGATTTCGAACTGTTGACCAGCGACCATTCGCCGCTCGCGTCCCGGCGGTATAGCTCGCTGATCTGGTCGAACTCGCCGGCCGCATTCCTGTAGTCGCTGCACACCGCAAAACGCACCTGTTTGCCAGCATCCAGTGCGAAGCCGCAGTTGCCGCGCGGCGCGCGCCCGATGCTTTTCCAACGGCCGCTGAGCGTATCCATTTCCACCACTTCGGTATTCGCGCTTTCCGATGAGCGCGGATACGCCATGGTCATCATGATGTTGCCGTCGTCGTTCTGCGGGTTGTCCAGCACGTCGAAACGGGTGTTCGTGGACAGATCCCGCGGCCCTTTCTTCCACATGTCCAGCACCCGCGGCATCGAGCCGTCGGCATTGACCGAATACCATTCCCCGGTACTGAACGGTGCGGCGAAGCGGCCGAACTTGCGAATCGAATTGAACATCAGCCGCTCCGGGCTGACCCAATAGAACGTGCCGATGCTTTTCTCGTTCGGCAGTCGGGTCAGTTTGACCAGGCCCATATCGCGGGTCCGCAGCACCGTCAGCACATCCTGGTCGCCCAGATCGACAGTCAGCGCCAGATAGTCGCCGTTGGGCGAAATTTTCACGCTGCTGTAGGTGGGGTTGCGGACGAAATCGATGACCGGAATCTCGGCCGCTTCGGCAGCGGGAGTCGTCGATGCGGCGGTCGGTGTGGCGGCCATTGCGGCCGGAGCGGCAAGGGCGAGCGCAAGCGCGGCGATAGTGCGATGCATGGCGGTGGATTCCCCGGGTGAAAACGAATCGATGGTTGCGGGCGGCGGCGTCCCCCGCCACAGCCCGCTGCGTTTGTGCGCGATGCTACTCAAAATCGCTGCGCTGTGCCTCAGCAGCAGCGCGATGCGCCGCGTCCGTAGCGCGCTTGCAGCCGGTTGGCGAAAAACGCCTCGGGGGTCATCGGCGACAGGTCCGGATGCGCCCTGCGCATGTGCGCGACATAGCGCCCGTAATCCGGCACGCCCACGATCAGCCGCCCGGTCTGCACCATCAGGCGCCATGCGCCGCGCAGGCGTTCAGCGAATCGCATCGATCGCGACATGCGCGGTCTCCTGTACGCTCGGCTGCGCCTGTCGGCGGGCTGCCAGCGCAGTGCGCATGCCGAAAATCAGCATCAGCGTCACCACGCTCATGAACAGCACGCACAGCGCCGCATCCAGCTGATTGTTGAAGACGATGCGGTGCATGTCCTGCAGTGTTTTGGCGGGCGCTAGAATCTGGCCC
>JAYVSK010000177.1:0-2791 GCA_043775395.1 Lysobacter sp.
GCCACCTTCAAGATGATGCTGGCGAACATGCTGGAAGGTCGCTTCATCTCCGAGCACGACGCCGAGATCGCCACCCGTGTCGCCACCGTGATGTGCGGCGGCAACATTGATCGCGGCGCGCTGGTTGATGAGGAATGGCTGATACGACTGGAGCGCGAGCATTTCGTCGCGCTGGCGCAGATGCCGAAGACCCAGGCCCGGATCATGCACATGCTGCAAACCGGAAAGCCATTGCGGAATTGACGACCACAGCCCCCTCCCCCCCGCTGCGGGAGAGGATTGAGAAGGGGCATGCCGTCATTGCGGCGGCTCTCTATCCCAACCTTCCCCAGTACGCGGTGGAAGGAGACAACCGAGGACAACACACCATGAGCAAGCAAATTCAGGACGCCTACATCGTTGCCGCCACCCGCACGCCAGTCGGCAAGGCGCCGCGCGGTATGTTCCGCAACACCCGTCCCGACGAAATGCTCGCGCACGTCCTGCGCAGCGTAGTCGCGCAGGTGCCAAGCATTGATCTTTCCCGCATCGATGACGCCATCATCGGCTGCGCAATGCCCGAGGGCGAGCAAGGCATGAATGTGGCGCGCATCGGCGTGCTGCTGGCCGGGCTGCCCAATGTCATCGCCGGTCAGACCATCAACCGCTTCTGCGCCGCTGGCGTGCAGGCGGTGGCGATGGCCGCCGACCAGATCCGCCTCGGCAACGCCGACCTCGTTCTTGCCGGCGGCACCGAATCGATGTCGATGGTACCGATGATGGGCCACAAGGTCGCCATGAGCCCGGAAGTTTTCGCGCACAGCGAGAATGTCGCGATCGCTTACGGCATGGGCATCACCGCCGAAAAAGTCGCCGAAGAATGGAAGGTGTCACGCGACGATCAGGACGCTTTCGCCCTCGCTTCGCATCAGAAGGCTGCGGCGGCAATGCAGGCCGGCGAGTTCCAGCAGGAAATCACGCCATACAGAATCGTGTCGCATCAGCCCGATATCGTAGGCAACACGGTACAACTGCGGAACGTGCTGGCAGAACATGACGAATGCCCGCGCTCCGAAACGACGCTGGAAGGCTTGGCGAAACTGAAACCTGTGTTCCGCAACGGCCAGTTCGGAGGCACCGTCACCGCCGGCAACGCTTCGCAGATGAGCGACGGCGCCGGTGCGGTGCTGCTCGCCTCCGAACAGGCGATCAAGGATTACGGCCTCACGCCGCTCGCCCGCTTCGTCAGTTTCTCGGTTGCCGGCGTGCGCCCGGAAGTGATGGGCATCGGCCCGATCGCCGCGATTCCCAAAGCGCTCAAGCAGGCGGGCCTCACGCAGGATCAGCTCGACTGGATCGAACTCAACGAAGCTTTCGCCGCGCAGGCGCTTGCGGTGATCCGCACCTGCGGCATTGATCCCTCGAAGGTCAATCCGCTGGGCGGCGCAATCGCATTGGGCCATCCGCTGGGCGCAACCGGCGCGATCCGCACTGCAACCCTTGTTCACGGGATGCGTCGCCGTCAGCAGAAATACGGCATGGTCACGATGTGCATCGGCACAGGCATGGGCGCAGCGGGCATCTTCGAAGCGCTTTGATCGTGCAGGGCCATGGCATTTGACTAAAGAAAGGGGCGTGGTATTGCGCCCCTTTTTCGGCCCGGTCATTGACCGAGCATCGCCAAAGAACGCTTTCACATACGGTTGGAGCGGTTAAAAGCCCGCAGATGAGATGGGAGTAAAGATGTTCATTTCTTGCGAAGTGCTGCAAGGGCTTGGCTGGGCAAAGTACCGCATTCAACGCGCAGTCATTGCCACCATAGCCAGTCATCGCATGCGCTGGCCTGCGTGCACATCAACTACAGTCACCGCGCGTCACTCCAGATCGACGACGCCCAGTTCGCTGAGCGCATTCTTCATCATCTCGCGCGCAGCATCGCTCAGCGTCTCGTGATCGAGCGCGTAGCGGATAGTCGCTTCGATCAGCCCCAAATGCGTGCCGCAATCGAACCGCGTGCCTTGGAAACGATAAGCATGCACCGGTTTTTCAGCGAGCAGAGTTGCGATGGCATCGGTCAGCTGGATCTCGCCACCCGCACCCGGAGTCGTGCGTTCGAGCAAATCGAAGATCCGTCCGTCGAGCACATACCGGCCGACCACAGCAAGTTTGCTGGGCGCCATTTCGGGTTTGGGTTTTTCGACGATGGCGCGAATGCGCGCCGATCGCCCTGAAAATACATCGGTGGCGACGATGCCGTAGCTGCCGGTCTGTTCGTGAGGCACGTCCTGGACCGCGATCACGCTGGCACCGGTGGTTTGGGCGGCATCCGCCATCTGCTTCAACGCGCCGTCGCCGCGGTTCCAGATCAGGTCATCGGGCAGCAGCACCGCGAAGGGCTCATCGCCGACGATCGCCTTGGCACAGAGCACCGCATGACCCAGTCCAAGCGCTTCGGTCTGGGTCACGAATACCGCACGCACATGCGGCGGCAATATGTTGCGGACCAGATCGAGTTGCTCATACTTGCCTGATTTTTCGAGCTTCTGTTCGAGCTCGTAAGCCTTGTCGAAATAATCGGCAACCGCATGCTTGTAGCGATTGGTCACGAAGATCAACGTGTCGCATCCCGCCTCGATCGCCTCATCCACCGCGTATTGGATCAGCGGTTTATCGACGATCGGCAGCATCTCCTTTGGCACTGTTTTGGTCGCCGGCAGGAAGCGCGTGCCCAAGCCGGCGACCGGGAAAACGGCCTTGCGGATGCGAGGAGCGGATGAATTCGGAAGCATCAGGTTCTACGCGCGTTGCGGGC
>JAYVSK010000178.1:0-7492 GCA_043775395.1 Lysobacter sp.
CGCGGCGGAATCCATCGGTCTGTTGAAGCAGCTGCAGCCGCGCGCGGCGAACGCGCTGAGCGGTTTTGTCGACATCCTGCGCGGCCTGCGCAGCGATGCGCGCACGCTGACCCCGGCCGAACTGGTGCGCAAACTCAACGAGCGCTCCGGCCTGCTCGCGGCGCTGCGCGCGCAGTGCAAGACCGAGCAGATGTTCGCGATCCGTCGCGGCAATCTGGACGAACTGGGCGACTGGTTCGACAGCGCGCGCGGCGGCGGCCCGGGCGAACTGGCGGCATCGCTGGCGCTGCTGAGCCACGCCGACAAAAGCGACGCCGGCAATCAGGTGCGGTTGATGAGCCTGCACGGCGCGAAAGGTCTGGAATTCCGCTACGTTTTCATCATCGGACTGGAGGACGGCACGCTGCCGCATGAGGCGAGTATCGAAGAAGGCCGGCTGGACGAAGAGCGCCGGCTGCTGTATGTCGGCATCACCCGCGCGAAAGAACAGCTGTGGCTGTCGCATTCGCGCGAAGCGCAGCGCTGGGGCACCAAACTGCGGCTGTCGCCAAGCCGGTTTCTCGATGAATTACCGGATGCGGAAATCCAGCGCGACGGCGCCGACCCGGTCGCCGACGCCGCGCGCAAACAGGATCGCGCAAGCGCCGGGTTCGCGGCGATCAAAGCCATGCTGGAAGGTTGACCGCAGCGCGGGATGCTTTGGCATGGGCCTCAGTTAGACTTCCGCTGATACATCCGCCCATACATCCGCCCATACATTCGTCGATACATTCGCGTGGAGCCGTCATGCGCCAGTCCCTGCTGTTCACTGCTTTGTTGACCGCTGCGCTGGGGCTAAGCGCCTGCCGCACCGTGCCGGCCGACACCACCGTCGCAGCGCCGCCGGCAGCTGTGCCTGTCGCGGCCGTCGCTGTCGCCGCCGACGACAATCTAAACGCGGTGCTGTGGATGCAGCGTTCGGCCGAATACCGCGCTAGCGCCGAAACCCTATACCGCGCGGCGGCGGACCAGCTCGACGTGGCACTGAAAGACCCGAACTGGGACGCGCTGGTGCCCGAGGAGCGCGTAAACGCTGCGGTGGGTCTGCCGCCTGCGGTGGTGTTGGATATCGACGAAACCGTGCTGGACAACTCACCGTATCAGGCGCGTCTGGTCCGCGATGGCAAGACCTACGATGAAACGACCTGGGATGCATGGGTCCGTGAAGAACGGGCGCAGCCCGTGCCCGGCGTGGTCGACTTCGCGCGCGCGGCGCAGGCTAAAGGCATCACCCTGATCTACATCTCCAACCGCGCGGAGCATCTGATCGCGCCGACGTTGGCGAATCTGCGCGCAGCGGGTCTGCCGGTGAAAGACGACAGCGTGTTCTTGGGCCTGGGGACTTTCGTTGCCGACTGCGAACAGGAAGGTTCGGAAAAACTGTGTCGGCGCCAGTTCGCTGGCCGCAGCTACCGGGTGCTGATGCAGTTCGGCGACCAGCTGGGCGATTTCGCGCAGATCCTGGTCAACACGCCGCAGGCCCGGGCCGACCTGCAGGAACAGCACCGCCACTGGTTTGGCGAACGCTGGTGGATGCTGCCCAACCCGACCTACGGGTCGTGGGAGCCGGCGGTGTTCAACAACGACTGGCGCCAGCCGCTGGAACAGCGCCGGGCTCTCAAACGGGATGCGCTGAATGTCGCCAAATGAAAGCGATGACCAATTGAAACAATAGTTTACTGCGCTTTTATTCAAGTATTGCATTAACAATGGGTGGCCGTTACCCTGTGCGTATTCGGCCCTGCCGGAACCATGCCACAACCGTGATCCACCGGCTTCGGTCGGTTATTTCGGGAGACCTTCGGGTCTCCCTTTTTTTGGCGGTCGCTTGTGGGACCTGCTCCGGCCCGCCAAGATGCGGGACGATGCCGCTCTCCCCCCGCACTCCCGCCTTCAACGCCCACGCGCTGCCGACTCTGCTGTTGGCGGCGCTGATTGCGCTGGCGGCAACAAGCTGTGTGGAGAAACGTGCTTCGCCGGCCGTAGCGGCCGAACCGGCCCAGGCGGTGGCCCTGCTCAGCGGGCATTTGCGCGACAACGACCTGCAGGCCTTCGTCCGCGATGGCGTACCGCCGGCGCTGCATCCGCAGCTGGCCGCCGCCTGGCAGGCGGGGCGGACCCGCTGGCCGCTGGATGAGCTGCCGTTCGACCAGAGGATTCCCGGGATCCTGACCACGCTGTCCGCCGACAGGGCCGATGTGCAGCTGCGCCGCAGCTTCGACCGCCAGTTCGCCAACGCCAATGCCGAAATCCGCGCGGCGGCCAGCGCGCTCGGGCTGTTCGGAGTGAAGTTTCTGCAGGGCGACGACAGCCTGAGCCCCGAGGAGCGTGCGCACTACGCGCAGCTGGTCTCGGCGATGAGCGATTGGGGCAGCCGCGCCAAACTGGGCGATCCCAAGCGCGGGCGCGGCGCGATCGCGCGGCTCACGCTGGCCGCGCGCCGCACCGGACTGCGCGGGGAGGCGGATTTCCCCCGGCTGGGCATGGACGACAGCCTGCGCCGGCTGGGGCCGCTGTTCGCCGCGCTGAAAGCATCGCTGCGCAGCTACGATCTGGACCTGGACCACAGTCTGGACGCGATGAAAGTGGCGCTGGTCAGCCAGGACGGTGACCGCGCCCGGGTGCGCATGCGCTACCCGCTGGCCGGCAAGACCATCGACACCGTGGTCGCGGTGGAACGCATCGACGGCCGCTGGTATCTCAGCGATTTCCTGCGCCATGCGCGCGCCGCATCGGCGACGCCGGTGAGCGACGCCGGTTCCGAATCCTTGCTGGCTCCGGCCACGGCACCGCAGACCGTTTCCCCCATCGAAACCGCGACGAAGCAACCGCCTTCGTCATAATGGCGGCGACTATGCCGACCTCACCGAACCAGCCCACACGCTTCGACGCCGATCCGGCGGCCGACCCCACAACCACGACAGCGCCGCCGGGATCGGAAACGTCTTCCGCGATCGCAGCCGGGGAGCACGCCACCCCGTCTGCGGTCATCGAAGACAGTGCGCCCGAAACGCCCGGCAGCGAGGCGGCGGATCCGCAGCAAACCGGGCTGACGATGTTGCCCGTGCCTGTAGCGCCTGCAGCGCCGCCGCGCGGACGCCGGCCGTGGTGGGCGGGTCTGCTGGGGAAAGTGCTGGAGCCCTGGATCCAGCTGCGGATCGAACCGCTGCCTGAGGCGCTGGCCGACGACCCGCGGCCGATCTGCTACGTATTGGAAGACTACGGGCTGTCCAATGCGCTGATTCTCGACCGCGCCTGCCGCGAGGCCGGGCTGCCGTCGGGGTTGCGGCCGCTGGCCGGCGATCCGCTCAAACGCAACCGCTCTTATGTGGCGCTGTCGCGGCGCAATGCCGGCAATGCGTTGGGCAAGGCTGCCGACATCGCCGTGGACATGGCGGTGGATATCGCCACCGGCAAGCCATTGAAGATGGCGCGCCCGGCGCGACGTCATTCCGAAGCGCTGGCGCGGCTGCTGGACGCCCATCGCATCGATCCTGCGCTGGACGTGCAGCTGGTGCCAGTGTCGATCTTCGTCGGTCGCGCCCCGGACCGGAACAACGGCTGGTTTTCGGTGCTGTTCTCGGAAAACTGGACCTTGGTCGGCCGTTTCCGCCGGCTGCTGGCGATCCTGCTCAACGGCCGCGACACCCATGTGCAGTTCGCGCTGCCGGTATCGGTGCGCGGGGTGGTCGCCGAAGACCTGCCGGCCGAACGCACCGTGCGCAAACTCTCGCGCGTGCTGCGCACCCATTTCAACCGCATTCGCGAAGCGGTGATCGGGCCGGACCTGTCCACGCGGCGTCTGCTGATCGACAAGGTACTGGCGGCGGAGCCGGTGAAACAGACGCTTGCCGACACCGCGCGCCGCGAGAACAGCAAACCCGAGGACGCCTGGAAAAAGGCGCATGCCTACGCCTACGAAATCGCGGCGGACTATTCGCCGCCCGCAGTGCGCTCGGCGTCGTTCCTGCTGTCCACGGTGTGGAACCGCATCTATCGCGGCGTGCTGGTGCACCACCTGGATTCGCTCAAGCAGGTCGCACCCGGTTTTGAAGTGGTCTATGTGCCCTGCCATCGCAGCCATATGGATTATCTGGTGCTGAGCTATCTGCTCTACATCAAAGGGATCGTGCCGCCGCATATCGCCGCCGGCATCAACCTCAATCTGCCGGTGATCGGCACCGTGCTGCGCAAGGGCGGCGCGTTCTTCCTGCGCCGCAGCTTCCGCGGCAATGCGCTGTATTCGGCTGTATTTTCCGAATACGTCGCGCAGTTGGTTGCCGGCGGGTACTCGATCGAATATTTCATCGAAGGCGGACGCTCGCGCACCGGCCGTCTGCTGCAGCCCAAGGGCGGCATGCTGGCGATGACCATCCGCGCCTATCTGCGCCAGCCGACGCGGCCGGTGCTGTTCCAGCCGGTCTACATCGGTTACGAAAAACTGATGGAGGGCAACAGCTATCTCGACGAGCTGTCGGGCAAAGCCAAGCAGAAGGAATCGGTCTGGCATCTGCTCATGGGCATCCCCAAAGTGCTGCGCCAGAATTATGGGCAAGTGGTGGTGAATTTCGGTGAGCCGATCAAGCTCGCCGATATCCTCGCCGAACTTGCGCCCGACTGGGACGGCACGCCGGTGGGCGAAGACGAAAAACCGCAGTGGCTTGCCGGCGCCATCGACACGCTGGCCGACCGCGTGCAGATCAACATCAACCGCGCCGCCGACGTCAATCCCATCAATCTGCTGGCGCTGGCGGTGCTGTCCACGCCCAAACACGCGATGGGCGAAGCGGATCTATTGGCGCAGATCGCGCTGTCGAAAAAACTCCTGGCAGAAGTGCCCTATTCAGACCGCGTCACCGTCACCCCGCACACCCCGGCGCAGATCGTCGCGCATGGCGAAGAGATCGGCGTACTGGCGCGCACCGCGCATCCGCTGGGCGACGTGCTGCATGTGGACGGTGACACCGCGATCTTGCTTAGCTACTTCCGCAACAACGTGCTGCACCTGTTCGTTGCCACCGCGTGGATCGCCTGCTGTTTCCAACATAACCGGCGGATGAGCCGCAACACCCTGCTGCGGATCGGCCGCTCGCTGTACCCGTTCATGCAGGCCGAACTGTTTTTACCGTGGAATGAACACGGTTTCGCCGATCAGCTGGAGCGCACCATCGCCGTGTTCATCCGCGAAGGTCTGTTGGAACAGGTCAGCGGCGACGATGGCGGCATCCTCGCGCGCAACGCCGGGCAGTCCGACGAAGTGTTCCGGCTGCGCGCACTGGGCCACCCGCTGCAGCAAGCGTTCGAGCGCTACTATATTGCGATCTCGGTGCTGGCCAAAAACGGCCCCGGCACCCTCGGCAGCGCTGAACTGGAAAGCCTCTGCCACCTCGCCGCACAGCGCCTCAGCCTGCTGTACGCACCGGCCGCGCCAGAATTTTTCGACAAAACACTCTTCCGCAGCTTCATCCAGAAACTGCGCGAACTCAAACTGGTCTGGCCCGACCAGAACAGCAAACTCGTGTTCGACCAGCGCCTCGACAACTGGGCCAAGGACGCCACCACCATCCTGGGCCGCGAGCTGCGCCACACCATCGAAAAAGTGAGTCCGGAAGCGGTGAAGCCCGAGCAACCTACCAGCACCGCAGATTGAACATCCGTAAGCACCGCCTCTCGTAGCGCTGCTCTCGTCATTGGCGAGAGCAGCGGGCACCTCAGACAGGCACTCATCTGCAGTCGGCCATGCGCGCATCCACCTGAGATCCCCCGACACATGCCCTTCTCCCCGTTTGCGGGGAGAAGGTGGCCGAAGGCCGGATGAGGGGAAAGGCCGGGCAAGCTTGAATGACTGGCATTAGGATTCCGTGGCGCGGTTTCCCCGGATGTCGCGGAGCGACATCCGGGCTACGCTACTGCTACGGCATGGTGTCTAGTCTTTCGCGTATGAGAGAACCGTGGCTTTCATGCGATCCGCATATTGAAAGATGTCATCTATCGTTTCCAAAGCAATCAGCTCCTCGTCTTTATTTTCATCAAATAGACCAACACGAAGCTTTTGGATGTTATTGAATCGAAGCCTGCAAATAGGCTTGCGATTATTATCGTCAAGCAGAATAGCGCAGTAGCTTTGAGCATCCCGGATGAAGATTCGCTTTGGAGAAATTGTTTCCCGCAGCATGGCTCTTACTGCATAAAAAGCCTCAAGCTCCTCTGCAGATGTTGTAATTTGTTGCTCAATAGATTGTTGCAATTCCGTTTTTTCCACCTGCTCTGTAGGAAGAACAGAAATTGGGTCAGGCGTCATTGCACCCTTTAGTCGGTCATTGATTTTTTCACCGATCAGTTGCTCGAACGCACGCTTGGTGATAGCGGTGAACTGATCTTTAATCGCTGGCGTGAAACGTCTTGTTCCGAGCAGCTCTGCTGAAGCAAGCCTGACAAAATCTTCGGATGGATTTGAAATCCATTCCGCCAATTTTTGCTGGATTGCACGAATATATTTGAGATCATTAGCTGTCGTGAGAATAGTGTCCAGGTGATAAGCCGATTTGGCGAATTTCCTGAGCTCTTCAACGTCCCTATCCTTGAATTCCAAGATATTGAATTCAAAAAATGGCTTCTCATCCATCTTGTTTGGCTGCTCAAGATCTGTGAAAATTTATATACAAGACCATTGGTTAACACGCCGAACTTTGCTTCCGTCACATGGAAATAACGAAAAAGTTGCCCAGCGTGACTGATATTGAGCTCTGCGCCTGACTTTTTGCATTCAAAAATAATGATCGGCTTTGCATCTTTGAGAATTGCGTAATCTACTTTTTCACCCTTCTTTGTTCCCACGTCAGCGACAAGCTCTGGAGTTACTTCCAGAGGGTCGAATGGATTGTAGCCAAGAATTTGAATAAGCGGCATCACCATCGCGTTTTTTGTGGCCTCTTCCGTTTGAATCATATCTTTTATAGTTTTAATTCTTGCCGAAAGAACCCGAAGTTCGTCAATAAAGTCCATAGTCAAAGTCCCTGTATTTGTGGCATTCCAACGCGTCAATTGCATGAGCTGATTGGCGCTACTGCCTGGGTAAGAAAAAAATTCGTTCAGCTGGTAACGACAGATACTGCGCTTTCGTTAAAGTGGCTGTCAATTGCATAAAAGTACCTGACTAGCGCCGACCCTCAGTTTTCAGCAGTGCTGCAACACCTGATTTTCAACGCGAAAACAAATGCTTACATCGTCATTCCGGCGGAAGCCGGGACCCAGATCTTCAGGCCGTGCCCACACTGCCAAGATCAAGAGCTGGGTCCTGGCTTTCGCCGGGATGACGAGGGCATCATTTGTCGGACGGAACTGAGCTGTGACGCTAATCATGTAAGAGTATGCAGTTTTCCTGAATGCATAGGGTGGCGGTGAGCGCAGCGAACACCACCATCGCAACGCATCATGGTGGGGTTCGCTGCGC
>JAYVSK010000179.1:0-27135 GCA_043775395.1 Lysobacter sp.
GTTCCGCGAACACACCCAGGACACCGGTTTCTGTCTGATCGGTTCGGCCAAATCGAACATCGGCCACTGCGAGTCGGCGGCGGGCATTGCCGGTTTGACCAAGGTCATTCTGCAGATGCGCCACCGGCAGATCGTGCCGTCGCTGCATTCGCAGCGTCTGAACCCGAACATCGACTTCGCGACCACGCCGTTCGAAGTGAATCAACAGCTGCGCGACTGGGAAGCCCCCGTCGTCGATGGCAAGCGCATGCCGCGCATCGCGGGTCTGTCTTCATTCGGTGCCGGCGGTTCAAACGCGCATTTCGTCATCGAAGAGCACATCGGCAGCGAGCCCCTTATCCGCGTAATCGAGGGTCTCCTGCCGGGTCTGCAGGTGATCGTACCGCTGTCGGCACGTACGTCCGAGCAACTGTTCAGCAAGGCGCACGATCTGCTGATCTTCCTGCAGGACGCTTCGGGGGAAGGCCGCAAGATCGATCTTGACGCACTGGCATACACCCTGCAGGTTGGCCGCGAAGCGATGGAGGAGCGCTTGGCGTTCGTGGTCGATTCCGTGGCCCGATTGCAGCATGTCCTCAGTGCGTTCGTCGATCGCGCATCGGTCGACGCTGACGTGGACGGCAGCTATCGCGGAAACCTCAAAGCGCACAAGGAAATGCTGAGTCTGTTTGCTGCCGATCCGGATTACCAGGAAGCGCTCGACAAATGGATTGCGCAGCGCAAGCTGACAAAGCTGGCCGAGCTGTGGACCAAAGGTTTCGATCTTGACTGGCGCAAATTCCACGGAAAATACGCGCCACTGCGACTGCATCTGCCCACCTATCCGTTCGCGAAAGACAAATACTGGATCGATCCGATCAAGGGCATGTTCTCTCATGTCACGCCTTCGCGGCCAGGGGCTTCGCGCACTGCCTCCAGCAATGCGCTGCATGCGCTGCTGCACGAAAATACATCGGATCTCGACCAGCTGCGGTTTTCATCGGTGTTCCTCGACAGCGAACCGTTTGTTGTCGGCGCATCCACTGCCGATGGCTCCAGTCCACGATTGCCGTCGTCGGTGCTGCTGGAAATGGCGCGGGCGGCCGTCGCCTGCGCCAAGCGCATGGCTCCCGGCACCACTGCGGTCGAACTGAGCGCGCTGCGCTTCGCATCGTCATTCGTCGTCGACGGCGAGACCGCACTGCATATCGCACTGTCTCCCTCGGTCGACAGCGACAGCGTCGATTTCGATATTTTCAGCGGCGACATCGAAGAATGCGTGCACGCGCAGGGCAGCGGCCGGATCGTGCCCGCACACACCACCGGGAAGGTGGACATTAATGCGGCCCTGGCGCGGATGGTCGAAGCGCCATCGTCTATGGATCGCTCGTCCGCCGCTTGGCGTCTCTGGCGCGGAGCCGGTGAACTGTTGATCGCTGTCGACGACGGGCGGCTGTCGCCATCGTCGGACGGCATGCTGGTTCCGGCCCTGGCACATGCAGTGTTCGAGCGCTTGGGATCCGAGTTGGCGCTCGGCAGTCTGGAGCCTGCAGCGATCGGGTCGCTGGGCATCCTGTCGGCATGCGAATCGAAGCTGTGGATCTGGGTACGCTGGAACGACGGCGAGGCATCCGCGTTAGGCACCTCCTCGCTCGATATGGACTGGTGCGATGCGAACGGCAACCTCTGTTTGCGCTGGCGCGGATGGGTGCCTGCCGGAATGGTCGGCGCCCATGCCGGGTTGCCTGCAGCGCAGGGCGAGTCTGTGCTCGCGATCATCGCGACCGTTGCCGTGCTGGGCAAACCCGACGCGATCGCACTGCCCAAGCCTGCCGCAGTGTCTGCCATCACCGGCCGTCCGCTGCCCAAGCCGAACGCATCGCGTCTGTCGATGCTCAATGCGGTTGAACCCACCGGCCCATCAATGGCTGTACCCATGATTGCCGCGCCGGTGGCCGCGATCATTAAGCCCATGGTTGCTGAGCCGGTGGCCGCAGAGCGCATTGCAGACAGGCCGGATCACCATCAGGACGTGCGCAGCTTCCTCAAGCGTTCGCTGGCGCAGGCGCTGTATCTCGATGAAGCGAACATCGACGATGACCGCCCGTTCGTCGATCTGGGTCTTGATTCCATCGTCGGTGTGGAATGGGTCAAGAGCATCAATAAAGGTCTCGGCCTGGAGATCGGCGCCACGCGCGTGTACGACTACGCCAACCTGGTGGCACTCGCCGCCTATGTCGAAAGTCAACTGCCTGCACCGTCTGCGACGCCAGCGAGGCCTGTGCCGGCTATCGCGCGCACGGCAAGCGTTGTCCAGGAATCAAAGATGCCTGACGTACCGGCTGTGGTCGCGAACGACATGATCGCTTCGCCTCCGGCGCCTGTTCCGCTGCGCAAGCGCCCCGAGCTCGACGCGCTGCGGCTGGCGTTGCGCAAAAGCCTTGCGCAGGCGCTGTATCTCGACGAAGCCGCGATCGACGACGACAAGTCGTTCGTCGATCTGGGGCTGGATTCGATCGTCGGCGTCGAATGGGTGAAAATAATCAACAAGGCCTATGGTCTGGAGATCTCCGCGACCAGGGTTTACGACTATTCCAACCTCCAGGCACTCGCCCGGTTTATCGATGACGAGCTGGCGAAGCTGCCGCTGGAGCAGCTCCCTTTGGCGGCCGCTCTTGCTGCACCGGCCGTTCTGCCGCAGGTTCCAACGCCTCCTGCTCAAGCACCTGCTGCTTCGACGGCTGCCGCACGGCGGCCATTCGTACCCGCGCCCGCTGGCGCATGGCCTGTTTTGCAGCGCCGTTCGCGCGCTGCGCAACTGCCCGTCGAAGCGTCCACTGAAGTGCGTCGCGCCGGGGAACCGCTGCGAAACGACGACAGGATCGCCATCGTCGGCATGTCGGGGCGCTATCCCGGCGCCGATAATCTCGATCAGTTTTGGCAGAACCTGGCCGCAGGCAGAAATTCAATCCAGGAAATCCCGCCTGAGCGCTGGGATGTCGCCGCGTATTACGACCCGACCCCAGGCAAGCCGGGCAAGGTCTATTGCAAATGGCTCGGACTGCTCGACGGTGCCGAGCACTTTGATCCGATGTTTTTCCAGATATCGCCGTCTGAAGCCGAGGTCATGGACCCGCAGCATCGCCTGTTCATGCAGGAAAGCTATCGCGCCTTCCAGGACGCCAGCTATTCCAGTGCAGCGCTGAGCAACCGCAAGTGCGGTGTCTACATGGGCATCATGAGCAGCGAGTATTCCTTTCTGTTGGCCAAGGGCAATCCGCAAAACGTAGAAACTACCAGCAATAGCTTCGCGATCGGGGCGGCACGCATCGCCTATCACCTGAATCTGAAAGGGCCGGCGATCCCCATCGACACCGCGTGTTCCTCTTCGCTGGTGGCGATCCATCTCGCCTGCCAGGCGCTGCTCAATCACGAAATCGATATGGGCCTGGCGGGTGGCGTCAGCCTTTACCTGATTCCCGAGGCGTACGTCGGCATGTGCCGCGCGGGCATGCTGGCGCGCGACGGCCAGTGCAAAACCTTCGACAACAGCGCGGACGGTTTCGTCCCGGGTGAGGGCGTAGGGACCGTCGTACTCAAGCGCCTGAGCGAGGCCGAGCGCGACGGCGACACCATCTACGGCGTGATCATTGGATCGGGCATCAATCAGGACGGCAAGACCAACGGCATCACCGCGCCCAGCGTCAACAGCCAGATCGAACTGCTGCGCGATACTTATCGCAGGTACGATATCGATGCGTCTTCGATCAACTATGTGGAAACCCACGGCACCGGCACGAAACTCGGCGATCCGATCGAACTAGAAGCGCTGTCCACGGTGTTCAAAGAGCACGGCGGAAAGAAAAATGCCTGCGCACTGGGCGCTGTAAAAACCAACCTCGGGCACATTTCTGGTGCCGCAGGTGTAGCGGGCGTGCACAAGGTGCTGCTGAGCCTGCACAACAAGACCCTGGCGCCGAACGTGAATCTGAAACAGGAGAACGCGTTGTTCGATTTTGGCGCGTCTCCGTTCTACGTCAGCAAAGTCAGCCACGACTGGAATCCCGCGGTGGGCAACAAACGGCGCGCGGCGGTCAGCGCGTTTGGCTTCAGCGGCACCAACGCCCACATTGTCATCGAAGAATATGTGCCGCTCTTGCGCCAGCAAGCGGCCCTGCAGCCATGCATCGTGCCGCTGTCTGCCCGCACTGCCGAGCAGCTGGTCGTCATGGCGCAGGATCTGCTGACATATCTGGACCGAAGCGGCGCGGACATGCCCCTGCGCGATCTTGCCTACACGCTGCAGATCGGCCGCGACCCGATGCGCGAGCGCTGCGCCTGGGTGGTGCAGTCCACTACGGAACTGCAGACGCAGCTTCGCCAATTCCTCTCTTCGCCCGGAGACAGCTCCGCCTGTCATCGGGGCACGGCGTCGCGCACGCAGGATGCCGTCATACCGACCGAAGAGGCTGCCGAATTGCGGCTGCGCGATGGCGTACGGCAGTCTGCGGCGCTCGCGGCGCTGTGGGTGCAGGGCGCGAAGATCGAATGGGCATCGTTTTACGCGGACGATGTGCCGCAGCGCCTGCATCGTCTTCCCGGCTATCCGTTCGCAAAGGAACGGTATTGGCCGCAACCACTCGCAACCGGCGACGTTGCGCTTCCAATCAGCGTACCTGCCGCAGCTGTGCAGACGGAAGACGCAGCGGAAGCGAACCCGGAATCGAAATTGGAAGCCAAGCGGCCGACCTGTTATGCGCCGGCGTGGCGCGCTACTGAGCTGCCAGCACAGCGCACTGCATTCGGGTCGGACGATGTGCTGCTGATCGTCGATACCGATGATCAAATGTTCGAACAAATCAAGGCGCGCCTGCACACCGCATCACCGTTGAAAGCCATCATCCTGGTGCGTCTGGACGATGCCTATCGACAGCAGGCCGCCGACCGCTTTAGCGTCGATGCTGCGCAGCCGCAGCATTTCGAATCGCTGCTGGAGGCGTTGAGAAGCCAGAGCTGCATGCCGACACGGGTGATCCACAATGCCAACGCATCGCGTCTGTTGCCCCACGATGGCAGGCAAACGACCGAACAAGCGGCTGAAGCCATCGAGCGCGCACTGCATGCCGGCATCGATGCGTTGTTCGGATTCTGCAAGGCACTGGCCAGTGCGGGTGCGCGGCAGGCGCCGTGCGCATTCGTGTCGTTCTTCCACGCTGATGCCGGTGCGAATACCGCCCCCAGCGAGGCGCTGGCCGCGTTCTACCGTTCGCTTGCGCTGGAGAACAAACGCTACAGCGGCCGTCTGCTGGCGTTCGAACATGCCGGGATTGATCCCGCCATCAGCGTCATTGATACGGTCAGCGCGATCATCGACGAACTGCAGACTGCGCCACAGCCTGAGACCGAAGTCCGCTACCGGGCCGACGGGACAGCCACGGCGCAGCGCTCCTTGCGCGTGCTGGCACCGCAGTCGCCCGAACGCGCGCTGATCGGCGAGATGCCGGTGAAGCAAGGCGGCGTCTATCTCATCACCGGCGGTCTTGGCGGCTTGGGCGTTCTGTTCGCGCGCCATCTTGCGGAACATTATCGTGCCAAACTGGTGCTGAGCGGGCGTTCCGCGCTGAACGCCGCGGGCGAAAAGACGCTCGAAGCACTGCGTGCGCTTGGCGGCGATGCGGTCTATCTGCAGGCGGATATCGCCGATGCGGATCGGGCGCAGGACTTGATCACAGCCGCCAAGGCGCATTTCGGTGCGCTGAACGGCGTGCTGCACAGCGCCGGCGTCAACGACGATGCACTGCTGGTCCGCAAAGACCGCGCACAATTTCGTCGGGTGTTGGCGCCGAAGGTGCAGGGCACCCTGCATCTGGACCGCCTCACCGCCAACGAGCCGCTGGACCTGTTTGTGCTGTTCTCGTCGGGCGCCGGCAGCCTTGGCAACGTCGGCCAAACCGACTACGCCTACGCCAACGCATTCATGGATGCGTTCGCAGACCATCGCGAAAGCGCGCGTGCACGTCATGAGCGCTTCGGCAAAACCCTGTCGATTGGCTGGCCTTACTGGCAGGACGGCGGTATGCAGCTGTCCACCGCCGATCTGCAGCGCACCGAAGCACGCACCGGGCTGTGCGCGCTGCCAACTGATATTGGCATCGATTATTGGAACACGCTGCTGCGCTCCGATCTGTCGCGGGCGCTGGCGCTGTATGGCCATCCCTCGAAAATCGCAGCCTATTGCGAGCCGTCCATCGCCACGACAGTGCCTGTGCGCATGGGCGAGACGCAGGCCGACAACGCTGCGCTGCTGATGCAGACCCAGCGCTATCTGTGCGCATTGGTCTATGCCGAAACCAAAATTCAGGCCGCGCAGATCGATATCAATGAACGCTTCGAAGCGTTCGGCTTCGACTCGATCATGATCGGCCGCTTCAACGCGACGCTGGAGCAGGACCTTGGCGATCTGCCCAAAACCTTGATGTATGAATACGAGACCGTCGCCGAGCTCGCCGGATATCTGTCCGAGCACGCCGCCACCGCGTTGACCGCGAAGTTTGCCCGCGAGGATTCGGCGATGCCATTGGCCTGCGCCGCTGCCGACATCGGGGTAGACACGGTGGTCGATGTGTCTGCTGCTGCCATGTCCGCAGCAATTCCGCTGTCGGCGCCTGTGCATGCTGAGCCCATCGCCATCATCGGCGTGCACGCATCCTTTCCGCAGGCCGATAATCCGGATGCGCTGTGGGAACACTTGCGCTCCGGCACGGATCTCATCCAGCTGGTGCCGGAAAACCGCTGGAACTATGCCGAGTTCTATGATGCTGATCCCAACCACTCCGAGCACGGCAAGATCTACTGCAAACGCGGCGGTTTCCTCGAGGATTTTGACAAGTTCGATGCGGGATTCTTCAACATCGCCGATGCCGAAGCGGACATCATCGACCCGCAGGAACGCCGTTTCCTGCAGTCCGCCTGGTCTGCGATCGAGGATGCCGGCTACACGCGCGAGCGTCTGAAACAGCGCTATCCCAAGGGTAAGAGCGCCGATGTCGGCGTCTTCGTAGGCGTGACCACCAACTCTTACCAGCTGCTTGCCCCGGAAGCCTGGCAGCGCGGCCAGATGGTCACGCCCAGCGCGATGCCCTGGTCGATCGCAAACCGTGTCTCCTACACGCTGGATCTGCAGGGCCCAAGCATTCCTGTCGATACCGCATGCTCGTCGTCGCTGGTCGCGGTGCATCTGGCCTGCGAGAGCCTGCGGCGCAGCGAGTGCCAGCTCGCGCTCGCCGGCGGCGTCAATCTGTATCTGCATCCCGCCAAGTACCAGTCGTTCTGTCACCGCCGGATGCTCGCGGTCGGCGACACGTGCCGCAGCTACGGCGCAGGCGACGACGGTTTTATACCGGGCGAGGGCGTGGGTACGCTCGTGCTCAAACCGCTGCGTCTCGCCGAACGCGATGGCGACCGGATTTACGGCGTGATCCGCGGCAGCGCTTACGACCACAGCGGTCGTTCCAGCGGCTACGCCACGCCCAACCCGAACGCGCAGGCGCGCGTGATCGCGCAGGCGCTGGCCCAAGCCGATGTGCCGGCACGCACGATCGGTTTCATCGAAGGCCACGGCACCGGCACGCAAATGGGCGACAGCCTCGAAGTCGCTGCGATCACCCAGGCGTTCGCGCAGCAGACCGCCGACACCGGGTTCTGCGCGCTGGCGTCGCTGAAGGCCAACATCGGCCATGCAGAGTCCGCGACCAGCATCGCGGGCATCGCCAAGATCCTGATGCAGTTCAAACATCGGCAGATCGCGCCGAGCATCCATTCGCAGGTGATCAATCCGGACATCGATTTCGCACGTTCGCCGTGCGTCCTGCAGACCGGCCTGAGTACATGGGAGTCGCCCGAAGGCGTCCCGCGCCGCGCGCTGATCAATGCCTTCGGCGCTGGCGGCGTGAATGCCTGCGCGGTGCTGGAGGAATACATATCGGTTGAGACAGGCGTGCCTGCCGAAGCGGGCGCGCACGCAGGCGGATCGCTGTTTGTGCTGTCCGCCATGAATGCCGAACGCTTGCGCGAATACGCCTACCGTCACGTCGATTTTCTGGCGCTCAATCCGGGCTGCGACCTCGCGGCGCTGTGCCGCACGGTACAGGTCGGCCGCGAGGCCATGCCCGAGCGGCTGGCGCTGATCGTCGACAGCGCGCTGCAGTTAAGGCAGACGCTGCAGCGCTGGCTCGATGCGGATCCCAAGATCGCCACCGCAGCCGTGCGCCTGTGGCAGGGCACATTGGATCCGCAGGCCGGTGCCGGCTATGCCACGCGCGAGCAGCGCGAACGCATGCAGGCACTGTGTGCGGCATACGATCTTGCCGGGCTGGCCGCGTTGTGGACGCAGGGCGGCAAGGTCGAATGGACGCTTCTGCATAACGCGCCCCTGCGCCCCGTCGCTGGCGCCCCGGTATATCCGTTCGCGCGCGACAGGCACTGGGCGGTCGACTTCACTGCGATGGAATCGATGCCACTACTGGAATCTGCGCCGACGACGACGCTCTCCCGCCTGCATCCGCTGATCTCGCACAACGCTTCGACGCTGTCGCGGGTGTGCTTCGATGCCGCGCTGGAGGCAGACCAGTACTATGCCCGCGATCACCGGATCCAGGGCCAAGCTGTGTTTCCGGGGGCAGGCTTTATCGAAATGGCCTGCATCGCGGCGACCATCGCTGGCGAAAAACGTGTGCGCCGGCTCAGGGACATTTACTGGATACAGCCACTGTCGCTGACCGATCCGCAGCAGGATCTGAAGATCGGGCTGCGCAGTGTGACCGGCGACAGCATGGCTTCAAACAGCACAGCTTCGAACAGCGCTACTGACGAGAGTGTGGGTTTCATCGTCACCACGGTCGACGACGATCACGAGACCGTCGTGCACTGCGAAGGCCGTGCGTGCTTCGACAGTCGCTACGACAGTGAACCCGCAGCTGAACTTCCGTCGCGTCCCTCGTTGGCGGAATGGCGGCAGCGCTGCGGCGAAAGCCACGACGGCGGGCGCTATTACAGTTTGTTTCAGCGCCTCGGCTTCGACTATGGTCCGACATTCCGGGTCATCGACGAGGTGGCGATCGGGGACGGCTGCGCCTTGGCCAAGCTCACGCTGGATCCGTCGTTGGCGAAGGATTTCGAACAATACGTGCTGCATCCCTGCCTGATCGACGGCGCGCTGCAGACGGTGGTGGCGCTGTTGGCCGCCGATGAAGGCGGCGTGCCGCATCTGCCGTTCGCGATCGACGAGATCGCGATTTTCGGCAGCCTGACTCCGTGCTGCCATGTGCTGGTGGAGCGGTCCAGCGACATTGCGAGCGTAAGCACCGGCATCCTGCAGTTCAACGTCCATATCCTCAGCGAAAGCGGTGAAACGCTCGTGAACATCACCAATTTTTACGTGCGTGCCCTGGTGCCGCCCACGCTGCCGCCGAGTGACGCGATGAACGAACGCGCGCAGCGTTCACTGGCGATGAATTCATGAAGACTTCGGCATCAATGACATCCAGCAACGAGTACCCTATCGGCGAGTTCCGCTCGGTCTTCGACGGCACCGAACCTTTTTTCGCCGACCACATCATCCAGGGGCAGAAGATCCTTCCGGGCATGGCGTATCTCGAGATCGCCCGCGCTGCGGTGGCTGCGTCCGCGCCTCCGGGCGACGGTGCCATGCTGGTGCTGAGCGACAGCGTATTCGTCAACGCATTGACGGTGAAGGGCAAACGAACGGTCACTGTGCGTGTGTATCCGGGTGGCGCCGGTCAGTTCGGCGTCGAAGTCAGCACCGAACAGGGCGTGCACTTCCAGAGCCGGGTATCGGTGCAGAGGACCTCCGACTATCTGGCCGCCAAGGGCTATGCCCCAACGCTGGATATCGCCGCGCTGCGCGCAGCGATGACCCGTCCCGGTCCGACCAAATCGGCGTTCTACCAGACCTACAGGAATCGTGGTGTCGAGCTGGGCTCGTCCCATCGTGGCGTCGACGAAATCTTTCTCGACGGCAAGGGCGAAGGCTTGGCCACGATCCGCCTGCCGGGCTCGTCTGCGCGCGGCATGGTGATGGACGCAGGTGCGCTCGACAGCATCATCCAGAGCGGGCTCGCGCTGGTCGATAATCCAGAGGCGAACGTCGTACCGTTCGCGGTGATCAACACATTGGTCGTCGGTGCGCTGACGGACACGATGATCGTGCATATCCGTCAGCGCCCGGACGGTATGCACTATGTTGCCGCCGATGAGCACGGCCATGTCCTGGTGATCATCGAAGGATTCCAGACCCGCGAGATTGATCTGAACGCCAAGCAGGACCGCTTGAGCTTCCATCGGCCGGTCTGGAAAAACCTAACTTCGCCGCACGCCGATGACCTGGCGGTGTATGTGGTGGAAGCGAGCGGCGATTATGTCGCGACGACCAAAGCGGTACTGGCAGCGGCGCAGTCGCTCGCAGTGGACAAGCACACCCGCTCAGCGCTTGAACTGCACGTGACGGAGCACAGCCATGCCGCGCGCGGGCTCTGGGCGGCGCTGAAGACGGTATCGATCGAACATTCGCAGATCGATGTCCGCCTCAAGTCCGGAGACGCGTATGTGGCGCTGGAGTATCAGGATGCGGATGCCGACATCGGCGGCGAGTTCGCTTGGCGCAACGACACCACCGCGCTGATCAGCGGCGGACTGGGTGCGCTGGGCCTGTTGGTCGCACAGGACATCGCCGAACGTACGACGGGCAGCACTCTGATCCTGCTGGGCCGGCGTACGCCGAATGAGGCGGAGACTGCGCGCATCGAAGCGCTGCGGGCATGTGGTGCTAACGTCATTCATCGCCGCTGTGACATTGCGCGGCTCGATGAAGTCGAAAAAATCGTCGCCGCGCATCCCGGAATCAATGCCGTGATCCATGCTGCGGGTCTCATTGACGACGCCTTGGTGGTCAACAAGACCGCCGATGCCATCGACAGAGTACTCGCGCCGAAGGTGCAGGGCATCGAGAACCTCGATCGCGCCACGGCCGGCTGCCCACTCGAATTGTTCATCGCGTTCTCGTCCGTCGCTGGCGCGCTCGGCAACGCCGGGCAGTTCGACTATGCGGCCGCAAACGGCTACATGGACACGTATATCGAAGCGCGCTCGACGCGCGTGCGTGCACAGCAGGCGCAAGGCCTTTCCCTGGGCATCAACTGGCCGCTCTGGGAAGAGGGTGCGATGCGGATCGACGACGCCAGCCGCGAGACGCTCGCCCGGACTTATGCGATCAAGCCGCTGCCGACTGCGGAAGGCCTGAAGGCGCTGCGTCTGGCCATTGCTTCGCCGCACGCCAATCTGCTGCCGCTTTACGGTCAGAAGAATGCCCATGCGGCGCTGTTCGCACCCCCGAAGATCGTCGCGGTGGACGCGCGGCCGCAGCAATCTTCGGTCGAACTCGACAAGCTGCAGCGCGAGATCCTGCAGGAGATGCGCCTGCAGGCTGCGCAGCATCTGAAAATGAAGCCGAACCAGATCAACGAGACTGAAGACTGGACCAACTTCGGCTTCGATTCGATTCTCATCTCAAGCTTTGTCTCGCATCTGAACAACGTCTACGACCTGAATCTTATGCCGACGGCGATGTTCGAGGCTTCCAATCTGCTGCGCTTCAGCCAGTTCCTCGCTGAAAATCATGCGGCGGAAATGGTCAGGAAGTTCGCGGTGAGCGGAGCCAAAGCCGCTAAATCTGCAGCGAAGGTTCCAGCGGGCAACGCTTCAAACACCTCATCGAACACGTTGTCCATACAGACCGCGCGCGAACCCGCCGCATCGGCCGACGCTGGCGTGTCACCGTTCGCACGCCGGTTCCGCGAGGCCTACCGCAACCGGTCCACCTATCGCGATGAAGATATCGCTGTGGTCGGCATGAGCTGCCGCATCGCTGGCGCCAACAACCCCGACGAGTTCTGGCAGATGCTCGATGACGGGCGCGACATGATCAGCGAGATCCCATCGGACCGCTGGGACTGGCGCGATTATCCGGGTGTCAGCCGCTGGGGTTCCTTCATCACTGGCATGAAGGAATTTGATCCGCTGTTCTTCGGCATCTCGCCGGCGGAAGCGATGTACATGAGCCCAGAACAGAGGCTGATGATGCAAGCGGTCTGGGAATGTATTGAGGACGCGGGCTACGGCGGCGACAGTCTCAAGGGCACCAACACCGGCATTTACGTCGGCAGCGGCCCGAGCAGCTACACCACGATGATGAGCCACCTGCCCATCGAAGCCTATTCGGTAACCGGCACTTTGTCTTCGGTGGGGCCGAACCGGATCAGTTACAACATGGACTGGCACGGCCCCAGCAATCCCATCGACACCGCCTGCAGCAGTTCGCTCGTAGCGGTGCATCGCGCCATCGAAGCCATCCGTGGAGGGCACTGCGAGGTGGCGATCATCGGTGGCGTGAATGCGCTGCTCTCGCCGGACGTGTACGTCAGTTTCGCAAAGTCGGGCATGTTGTGCGAAGACGGTCGATGCAAGACGTTCTCCGATAAAGCGAACGGTTATGTGCGCGGTGAAGGCGTCGGTATGTTGATGCTCAAATCACTCAGAGCCGCCCAGCGCGATGGCGACGACATTTACGCCGTCATCAAGGGTGCGGCCGAGAATCACGGCGGACGAACGACGTCGCTGACTGCGCCGAATCCCAACGCGCAGGCCGCCGTGATCCGGCGCGCGATCGAGGATGCGGGGATCGACTTCCATCGCGTCGGTTACATCGAATGTCACGGCACCGGCACCGAGCTCGGCGATCCGGTCGAGATCAGCGGATTAAAGACCGTTGCCAAGGAACTCCTCGACGCAGATACCGCCGCCGAAAAACAGATCGCTGCGCCCTGTTATCTCGGCAGCATCAAAACCAACATCGGCCATCTTGAGTACGGCGCGGGTGTCGTCGGCATGATCAAGGTCATCCTGCAGATCCGCCACAGGAAAATCGCGAAGAGCTTGCACTGCGACACGATCAGTCCGCTGATTGACCTCAAACGCACGCCGTACAGGATCGCGCAGCAAGCGGTCGACTGGGAGGTTCCAGCCGGGCAGACACGCATTGGCGGGGTCAGCAGCTTCGGGTTCGGCGGCGTGAACGCGCACGTGGTCATCGAGGAGTACGTCGACCTCACGTCCGGTCATGGCCCGGAGAACGCCGACAACGCACAGCTGCTGGTGTTCTCGGCGCGCAATGCGGAGACCCTTCACGCTACGCTGCAGGCCTATCCCGAATTTCTGTCGAAGACCGACCGCAGCTTCGACACGCTGCGACGGATCGCATACACCCTGCAGATCGGCAGAGCCGCGATGCAGGAGCGGGTCGCCTTCGTTGCCCGTTCGGTCGACGAGTTCGACGAGATGCTGAAAGGCTTCCTGCAGGAAAATGACAGTTTCTATCACCGCAAAGTATTCCGCGGCTCGAATAAGGGCGGTTCCGGCGACAAGCTGGATATCGGCGACACCCAGGCGGGTCAGGAATTCATGCGGCGGCTCGTCGAAACCGGCGAGGTCGAGAAGATCGCGGAACTCTGGGCCAATGGCGCGAAGCTGGACTGGCGGATATTGCGCCCATAGCGTCGCCGTATCGGCTACGACAGTATCTGACATGACAGCAATCAATATTTTTCAGTTTGGAGAAACAGGATGAAAGCAGTTGGCATTGAAGCAATGAACGTGTTTGCCGGCACGGCGTTCCTGGACGTCAGGAAGCTGTCCGAGCATCGCGGGCTCGACACCTCCCGGTTCGAGAATCTGCTGATGAAGGAAAAAACGGTTGCGTTGCCGTACGAAGACCCGATCACCTTTGCGGTCAACGCTGCAAAGCCCATCGTCGATGCGCTCAGCCCCGAGGAGCGCGACCGCATCGAGATGGTGATCACCTGCACCGAATCGGCCTTCGATTTCGGAAAATCGATGAGCACCTACTGCCACTCGCTGCTCGGGCTGAACCGCAACTGCCGCCTGTTCGAGATCAAGAACGCCTGCTATTCCGGTGCGGCCGGCATCCAGATGGCGGTGAACTTCGTGCTGTCGCAGGCCTCGCCCGGCGCGAAGGCACTGGTGATCGCCACTGACATCTCGCGCTTCATGGTCGAGGAGGGCGGCGATGCGCTGACCGCCGACTGGTCGTTCGCCGAGCCCAGCAACGGCTCCGGCGCGGTCGCGATGCTGATCAGCGACCAACCGCACATTTTCCAGGTCGACGTTGGCGCGAACGGTTATTACGGCTACGAAGTGATGGACACCTGCAGGCCCACCGTCGATGGCGACGCCGGCGATTCGGACCTGTCGCTGCTTTCCTATCTCGACTGCTGCGAGAACGCTTTCCTTGAATACAAAAAGCGCGTGCCGGACGCGGATTTCGCCGCCACATTCAGCTATCTGGCCTATCACTGCCCGTTCGGCGGCATGATCAAGGGCGCGCACCGCAACATGATGCGCAAGATGGTGCGGTCCAAGCCGCAGGAGATCGAAGAGGATTTCCAGCGCCGCGTCACCCCCGGCATGATCTACTGCCAGCGGGTTGCCAACATCATGGGCGCAACCATGGCGCTAGCGATCGCAAGCACGGTCGAGCATGGCGACTTCGAGACTCCGCGCCGTATCGGCGCCTTCTCCTACGGCTCCGGCTGCTGCTCCGAGTTCTTCAGCGGCGTCGTACGCAAGGAAGGCCAGCAGCGTCTGCGCAGCATGCAGATCAAGGAACATCTCGATCGCCGCACCGAACTGTCGATGCAGGAATACGATCGCCTGCTGGTCGGCAGCAACGCCGTCAAGTTCGGTACGCGCAACGTCGTTCTGGATTCCGACTTCATTGCACGTGCGCGAACCGCGATGGGTAAGCCCACCATGTTCCTGAAAGAGATCAAAGAGTTCCATCGGGAATATGAGTGGATCGGATAATGGACGGCCGGTTGATGGACACCGGGGACTTCAGCGCGCTGCGCGTCCGCTTCGACGATGAAATCGCCTATTTGCAGATCCATCGGCCGCAAGCGAACAATGCGATCAACGACCAGTTGATCGCAGAATTCACGTGGGCAATGGACGAATGCGATACGCGCGCGAAGATCGTTGTGGTCGAGGGCTTGCCCGACGTCTTCTGTTTCGGTGCGGATTTCGCCGAGCTGCAGAAGAGTTTCGACGGTGATGGCGTGCCGCAGCAGGACCCGAAGCCGATGTACGACCTGTGGCGTCGTCTCGCGACAGGGCCCTTCGTTTCGATCGCTCACGTACGCGGCAAAGCCAACGCCGGCGGCATCGGATTCGTCGCCGCCTGCGACATCGTGATCGCAGATTCGGCAGCCGTGTTCAGTCTCTCGGAACTGCTGTTCGGCCTGATGCCGGCCTGCGTGCTGCCGTTCCTGATCCGCCGGATCGGCTTCGCCAAAGCCAACTACATGACACTCTCGACCCAGCCCATCACCGTGCAGACCGCGCACGAATGGGGGCTCGTCGACGCCTACGAAGACAACAGCGACAACCTGCTGCGCAAAAACATGCTGCGTTTGCGAAGACTCAACAAACAAAGCGTGACCCGCTACAAACGCTACATGAGCGTGATCGAGTTATCCATCGACACCACGGAAGTCAAGGCGCTTGCCGCGAACCGCGAAGTGTTTTCGGACGTCGAAAACCTGCAGCGGATTTCGCGCTACGTGAAGACCGGCCAGTTTCCCTGGGAAGGCGCGCTGTGAGCACCGAACAAGCCGTCGACCTGCAGTTCATCGCCCCGCACATCCTGCAGATCAAAATGCAGGATCGCGTCGGTAAGAACACTTTTTCCGAGGCCATCACTCAAGGGCTCATGGACGCATTCGCCCAAGTCGAGCGCCTGCCGGATTGCAAAGTGGTCATGCTGACCGGCTACGATAATTATTTCGCCAGCGGCGGTACGCAGGAACAGCTGATGAGTCTCTCGGACGGACGCGGCGCGTTCACGGATCGCGCGCTGTACAGCCTTCCGTTGCACTGTCCGGTGCCGGTGATTTCCGCGATGCAAGGCCACGGCATCGGCGGCGGATTCGTGTTGGGCATGTTCGCCGATCTGGTCGTCCTGGGCCGCGAGAATATCTACACCGCCAATTTCATGCGCTATGGTTTCTCCCCGGGGATGGGCGCGACGTTCATCCTGCCGCAGAAACTTGGACTCGGCCTGGCAACGGAAATGATGCTTACTGCAAACAATTACCGAGGTGAAGAGCTGCAACAGCGCGGCATGCCGTTTCCAGTAGTTCCGCGCGACAAAGTGATGGCGCATGCGCTGGATCTCGCGCAAACGCTGGCGGAAAAACCCAAGGTTTCGCTGGTCGCGCTTAAAGATCATCTCAGCGCACCGCTGCGGCAGGCGCTGCCGGCCACGATCGCGCAGGAGGTTGCCATGCATACGGTGACCTTTGCGCAGCCAGAGGTGAAATCGAGGATCGCCACGCTGTTCGGCGCTTGACCTTGTCGGACGAACACGCACGCTATTGCATACGCGCGATTTCGAATGCTTTCCTGAAACGAAGCCGCACCCAAAAAATCAAGAGAAATTGCCATGACCATTGAAGATATTTTCGCCATCATCGTTGGCCACACGCGCGAAGTGCTGCCCGGCCTGGACGACCATACGTTCCAGTTCTCGGATTCCCTGCGCGAACTTGGCGCAAATTCTATCGACCGCTCGGAGATCGTGATGCTGACGCTCGAATCGCTGTCGCTGAAAATTCCGATGATCGAGGTCGCCAAGGCCGAGAACATGGGCGAGTTGGCGGGATTGCTGCATGCCAAGCGTTGAAGCCGCGCGCATCGTCGTCACTGGAATAGGCGTCACTGCGTCGATCGGTCAGGGCCGTCGCGCGTTCGTCGATGCCTTGCTGGCCGGCGAGCATCGGTTCTCGGTAATGCGGCGTGCTGGTCGGCAAAAACCGTCGGTGGCCAGTGATGTCGCAGCGCCATTCATCGGCGCGGAGATCGCCGATCTCAGGATGCCAGATGGGATCCCGATGGCGAAGTTGCGCAACGCATCCTGGTCCGCCCAGGTGGCGCTTGCGACTCTGCATGAGGCTTGGGAAGACGCGGGACTGAACCATGTCGATCCGCAGCGGATCGGTTTGATTGTCGGTGGATCGAACATGCAGCAGCGCGA
This sequence comes from Lysobacter sp., assembly GCA_043775395.1. GTDB lineage: Bacteria > Pseudomonadota > Gammaproteobacteria > Xanthomonadales > Xanthomonadaceae > Lysobacter_I. Next base: position 17,162 of record JAYVSK010000179.1, read on the forward strand.
GATGGTGCTGAACCAGCTCAGATATCAGGACCAGGTTGATTTCCTGCGTCCGACGCATGCGATGACGTTCATGGATACCGATCTGTGCGGCATCTGCAGCGAAGCGTTCGGTATTCGCGGGCTTGCCATCACTGTTGGCGGCGCGTCTGCAAGTGGGCAATTGGCGGCGATACAGGCGGCAGAGGCGGTCCGTTCTGGACAAGTGGATGTCTGCATCGCGCTCGGTGCGTTGATGGACCTGTCGTTTTTCGAATGTCAGGCGTTCCGTTCGCTCGGCGCGATGGGGTCGGACCAATTCGCACATCAACCCGAGCTGGCATGCAGGCCGTTCGATCGGGATCGTGATGGTTTCATCTTCGGCGAAGCCTGCGGTGCGATTGTCGTGCGGCGTGCTGAGGACATCAAGCCCGATGCAGCGCCGCCGTATGCGGAGTTGAAAAGCTGGGCGATGGCCTGGGACGCCAACCGCAATCCAAATCCATCGCTGGAAGGCGAGGTGACCGTCATCCAGCGCGCATTGGCGATGGCAGGACTTGCTGCGGATGCGATCGATTACGTCAATCCGCACGGCACCGCTTCGGCTGTCGGCGACAAGACCGAGCTGGCTGCGCTGCGCGCCTGCGGTCTGGATCACGCCTACATCAATACGACCAAATCGCTGGTTGGACACGGACTCAGCGCTGCGGGCATGGTCGAACTGATCGCGATCATGCTGCAGATGCAGGCAGGCAGGCTACATCCGTCGCGCAATCTGGAAAACCCTATGGACGCGGGATTCCGTTGGGTGGGGGCGGCCGCTGTGGACCACGTCGTTGAACGCGCACTCAATATGAGTATGGGCTTCGGCGGCATCAACACCGCAGTCTGCCTGCAACGCTGCTGATCACTGCGATTCGCCAAACACACGCTACTTTCAGGAGAAGTTGATGAAAACCTACATGTTTCCAGGACAGGGCTCGCAAGCGCGCGGAATGGGCGGCAGCCTGTTCGACGAGTTTCCGGAGCTAACCGCCAAAGCCAACGCCATTCTGGGCTACTCCATCAAGGAGTTGTGCCTGAACGATCCGCAGCGCGAGCTGGGCAAGACCCAGTTCACACAGCCTGCGCTGTACGTGGTCAATGCGTTTTCGTACTACAAAAGGATCAAGGACACCGGCGAAACGCCTGATTACCTCGCCGGCCACAGCCTCGGCGAATTCAACGCGCTGTTGGCGGCCGAATGTTTCGACTTCGAGACCGGGTTGAAGCTCGTCAAGAAGCGCGGTGAGCTGATGAGCCAGGCAACCGATGGTGCAATGGCCGCCATTGTCAATGCCAGCCGCGATCAGATCGAGTGCCTGCTCAAGGAGAAAGGGCTCGACAATGTCGATATCGCCAACTACAACACGCCGCTGCAGATCGTCATCTCCGGGTCGGTCGCCGATATCGCCGCATGCCAGGATATCTTCCAGTTCGACAAGGTGATGTACGTCCCGCTCAACACCAGCGGCGCGTTCCATTCCAGGCTGATGATCCCCGCGCAGCAGAAATTCGAGACCTACCTCAAGAAGCGCAAGTTCTCGAAGCCGAAGATACCGGTGATCGCGAATCTGACCGCGCAAGCTTATCCGGATGGCGCCGTCGTCGAATACCTGTCCAGGCAGATCCACAGCACCGTGCTTTGGAGCGACACGGTTCATCACCTGATGTCGCTGTCGGACGATATGGAGTTCATCGAGATCGGCCATGGCGACGTGCTTGCGAAAATGATCCTCAAGATCAAGCAGATCGCCGCGAAGGCCGCCGCGGAGAAGACTGCACCCGTGCCAGTGCCGGCGAAACCGGAGGGCCGGCCCGCCAAAGCCGCAAACCCGGCGCCCGCGAAAGCAGCGAACGGCGATCACTTCGCGCTCGCCGAACAGAAAGTCGCGGCCTGGAACAGCCGTCATGCGATCGGCACCCGAGTCACATCGCACGCGGCAGAGCACGGCGATCTCACCACGCGCACCCCGGCCATCGTGTTGTTCGGTCATCGTGCGGCCGTCTACATGGAAGGCTTCAACGGCTATTTCGATCTCGACGAACTTTCGGCGGCTTGATCGGACATGCGCCTTCCTGTCGTCTACATGTTCTCCGGTCAAGGCTCGCAGTATTATCAGATGGGGCGCGAGCTTTACGACCGGCATCCGCGGTTCCGGATGTGGATGGAGCACTGCGACGAAATCGCAGCGCCGCTGATCGGCTGCTCGTTGTGCGACCTGCTGTATCGGGACGGCAACAAAGGCATACCGTTCGACCGTCTGCTGCACACCAATCCCGCGCTGATTGCGTTCGAGTACAGCTTGGCGCGGGTGTTGATGGAAGGCGGCGCCAAGCCGGATTATCTGTTGGGCTACAGTCTGGGCGAACTCAGCGCCGCCATCATCGGCGGTGCGCTGACGCTGGAGCAGGGCATCGGTTTCGTCGTCGACTACGCCAAGCTGATCGAATCTGAAAGCCCGCCGGCGGCGATGCTTGCGGTCATCGATGCGCCCGATATCGAAAGCCGCTATGCCGAACAGTTCGCAGGTTGCTGGGTCACTGCCCGCAATTTCGACAGGCATAGCGTGGTCACCGGGCCGGTGACCGCCATCCAACGGCTGCGCGAAGCGTTGGCCCGCGACGGCGTGGTCCAACAGATGCTGGCAGTCAATTACGGTTTCCATACTGAAATGCAGCAACCGCTGGAAGCCAGGGTCATGGCGCTGGCGGAAAAGCTCAACTTCAAGCCACTGCGCATACCGGTGGTGTCTTGTTTTGACGGTGCGGTCTACGACAGCAATACCGATGTCCAAGGCTGGCCTCAGCGCTTTTGGGCCACGTTCCGTCATCCAATCGCATTCGACGCCACGGTGCGCGGCCTGCTTGGCAGGGGCGACTTCCATTTTCTGGATGTTGGCCCCAGCGGAACGCTGGCGACGTTCGTCAAGTATCTGCTTCCAGATGGCAGCGCTTCTTTATTCAACGATGTCATCAACCCATTCGGCAGGGACCGCCAGACGCACGGCAATGCGCTTCGAAGTATGGGTTTAGACGATGTCTATTGTCATCAGGCGATGGTCTGATAGACGCTCACGGGTTCAAAGGACATGACAAGTTGAAAGATTTTTTTGAAATGGGTCAACAGGTGCTGGTCTCGCAGCCGTTCAGTCAGCTGCTGGGCACCGAGCTGTGCGCGCTCTCCGAGGGATACGCCGAACTGTCGTTGAAGATCCGCGAGGATTTCAAGCAGAGCTATGGCTACGTGCACGGCGGTGTCGTCAGCTATCTGGCCGACAACTGCCTCACGTTCGCCGGCGCGACTGTATTGGGCAACTGTGTAACCTCCGAATTCAAGATCAATTATGTGATGCCTACCATTGGCGAAGTGCTGATCGCGAAATCATCGGTGCTTGCTTTCGCACTGAGACAGGCCGTTTGCGAATGTAAGGTTTACGTCGTGCGCAACCATAAATCCATGCTTGTCGCGGTGGCCCAAGGCACGATCGTCAAGATCGAAACCGACATCAGGGCCGCCGCATGAAGGCGGTCTTCTATCACGACTACGGGTCGCCTGATGTGCTGCAGTTACGGGATGTGGATATTCCGCAGCCGCGCCCGGATGAAATACGGATCCGCATGCGCGCCTCATCGGTCAATCCTGCCGACAGTTATCTGATGCGTGGACATCCTTACATGTTGAGGTTTCAGTCCGGCCTGAGACGCCCGAAGAACAACGGTCTCGGCCTCGATTTCGCCGGCACGGTCGACACGATAGGCGAAGCCGTGACCGGTTTCAGCCCCGGCGATGAAGTCTTCGGTGCGATCACCGACCTGTTCGCTGGGCGCACCCGCGCATTCGCCGAATATCTATGTGTGCCTGCGGCAAGCGCGATGAAGAAGCCGATTGATTTGTCCTTCGGCGAGGCGGCTACTGTGCCGCTAGCGGGATGCACAGCACTCTACGCGGTGCGTGACTACGGTCAGGTGCAGCCCGGACAGCATGTGCTGATCAATGGCGCGGGCGGCGGAGTCGGTATCCATGCGGTGCAGCTTGCGAAGCATTTCGGCGCCACTGTCACCGCCGTGTGCAGCGAAGGCAAGCGGTCACTGATGAGCGATATCGGTGCCGAATATGTAATCGATTACCGGCGGCAGGACTTCACCGCTGATCGCGTGCGCTACGACGTGATCATCGACATGGTCAGCAGCCAAAGCGTGCGACGCTGTCGGCGCATACTCGCGCCGCAGGGGCGATTCGTCTGGGTGGGCGGGCCGGGTACCAGCCGCTGGATCGGCCCAATGCGCCCCGCGCTTAATGTGATGTTCATGCCGCTCGTTGATCGCAAGCATCGCTGGCTTTGCGTCTCTAAAACTGCTGCGGCCGAGGATCTGGCCATACTCGCCGGGTTGCTCGCCGAAAAGGCGCTTCGCACGGTCATCGATCGACGTTATCCCGTCGAGGACGCTGCCGACGCCATCCGTTATCTGGAGAAAGGCCATGCGTGTGGAAAGATTGTCATCGACATGTGACCCGCGCCCGGGTCGCGTTATGGGCGCGGTCAATAGAACAGTCGCGCATCATTGCAGCCTTCGCCGCGATTCGTGGCTGTATATCGTGATTTGCATCGTATTTTCGCAATGCAGGTTGTTCCTTGATCTCTTAATGACTATGATTCGAGGCGGTGCGCAAAGCACCTGGTGCCGGGTACGGAACGCAAGGACTGCTGAACAATGATGGATCACGATACGCTACAAGAGCGCACCGAAGCTTATCTGAAGGCACTGATTTGCCAAGCAGCGGATGCGGCACTCGTATTCGATGCAGAAACGCCGTTCGGTGAGATCGGTGTCAATTCCTTTCTTGTCCTGAAGATCCTCAAGCGTCTTGAACAGGATTTCGGCACGCTGCCCAAAACGCTGCTGTTCGAACATTTCAATGTTCGCGACCTCGCCCGATATTTCGTCAAGGCGCACGCGGAAATCCTGATGCGCAAGTTCGAGGACGCATCGGCATCCCCGTCTGTGCATGCATCGGTACCGTTGGCGGAGATCCGGCCGGCGCACGTTGTGCCTGTCCAGGCCGCCGTCGAACGGGCGCCGCCGATGGTTGCGATCAGACATCTCGACAGGTATCCGCAGCTCAGCCAGCGTCGGTTGGAAATTTTCCACCAGTACAAAAACGAATCCTCGGTGTCTCGCGGCACCGCAATGATCGCGCCGCTGCTGTTCTTCGGCGATGCGCAGCGCGGCTACTTCAATTGCGGCAAAGGCAAGGGCATCCTGCTTGTTTACGGCTACACGGGGCCAGAAGACCAGTTTCTGCCCTTGGCCGAGCAGTTGTACCGGTACTGCGACGCGAACGGCCTCCAGCTGAATCTGTTCGTCGAAAACCGGCTGCCCGGACTGTGCGGCAAAGCATTTTCGGCAACGCCGTTCGGCGTGATGCAGCGGGTGGTCGACCTGCCAGCGTTCACGCTGGAGGGGCAGAAAATGCGTCGCTTGCGCTATCTGGTGTCCAAGTTCGCCAATGTCGGGGTTGGTCGCACCCAAGAGTACATCTGTGGCAGCGATCCGAAGACCGCCGAAGCGGTCGCCGCGATTATCGATCAGTGGTGTGCGTTGCGCACGATGGTCAATCCGCTGATCCACATCGTCAAGAAGGAGATCCTTGCCGGCACGTTGGATCGGGAACACCGGCTGTTTCTGACCTATGTCGACGACATATTGCACAACGCGATCCTGGTATCGCCGCTGGCTGCCGGCACCGGCTACTTGATGGATCTTGAGTTCTACGGGCCTGAGATGCCGCTGGGCGGTCTGGAATTCGCTATCGTCAATATCATTCAGACGCTGCGTAACGAGGGCTGCACTATTTTCAGCCTAGGCGGGACCTACGGCTGCAAACTCGGTGATTCGCCCGACGCGGATCCCGCGATCGAAAGTATTCTTGAGGATCTGCGCCAGCAGAACATCTTCAACGATGCGGGCAACCTGCAGTTCAAAAACAAATTTCGTCCCGAAAGCAAAGATATCTTCCTGTGCCGCGCGGTCGACGCAGGCAAGGCGGACAACGTCCTCGATATCATCCTGATGATCGCCGATCCATCGACCGCGGATATCGACGAGCCGCCCGCGAGTGACGCACCTGCCGCACCTGCCTCGGTCGCGATGGCGCCCCCGGCGCCCGCAACCACCGGCCAACTGGGGGACATCGCATCCAGCCCCCGCTGGAAGGCATTGGAAGCAGCCGGCTTCAACCCGCAGAACCTCGCCCCCGGACAGGTTGTTTTCGATCTGAAAACAGATTCCTGGGCGCAGCTGCAATTGCCCGCCATCGACAAACAGATGGCCAGCCTGTTCGCGCAGATCCAGCGGCCGATCGACGTCAACGCCAGCCTGCGCCGCGTCTTTCCGTTCCCCCATTTCACGCTGACCGAATCGGGGCGCGCTGCCGAAGATCTTTTCTGTCAGGCATGGGAGAAGAAGGGGCGGGTGCCGCAGAATATCCTGTTTCCAAGCACGATCTTCCATCAGATCGACAAGGGTTTTTCGCCATTGGAAATCCCGGTGGCGGCGGTGTTCGACCTGCAGTCCGACCAGCCTTTCAAGGGCGACATCGATTTGCACGCGCTACAGGCCGAGATCGAAGCGCACGCTGCACAGATCGGCTATGTCTGCATAGAGCTGACCGACAACGCCGGCGGTGGCGGTGCCGTGTCTCTTTCGCATCTGAAACAAGTCAAAGCGCTGCTGCAAAAGCACCGCATTCCACTGGTCCTCGACGCCACGCGAGTGCTGGAAAATGCTTTGGTGATTCTCGACCACGATCCCGCATATCGGGACGCTTCGCTGTGGCAGGTTTCCGATGCATTGTTGTCGCAGGCCGACGCGGTGGTCACCAGCTTGGCAAAGGATTTCTGCGTCAACAAAGGCGGTCTGATCGCCACCAATGACCAGGCGCTGCACGACCGGCTGCAGGCTCTGCAGCAGCGTGGCGGCAAGGCGTTGGATGTCACCGAGAAGAAGTGCATCGCTGCATCGCTGCAGAACCGCAGCTTCATCGAGACACAGGTCCGTCGTCGTGTCGAAGCCGTGCGCGCATTGGGGCTGCGACTCGCGCAACAACAGCTGCCTGTGGTGCGCCCGGCGTTGGCCCACTGCGTACTGATCGATGTCAAACAAATTGCCGATTTCCGCGATCTTGCCGCACCGGTGGCGTCGTTCGCGGCATGGCTGTATCTGGCGACGGGCATCCGTGCCGGTGCGCACAGCGTCGGCATGCAGCAGAACACCTCGCTCAATCAGTTGGTGAGGCTTGCAATTCCCGTGGGCCTCAAAGCCGACGAAGTGCATACCATCGGCGACCTGCTGATGGATGCTTTTGCGAATAAAGTCAATATTCCTGATCTTGCTGCGGCGGAAGGCTCGGGCAATCTCAACGTCAAGCTGAAGCTCAATCGACTGCTGTCACCGGCAGCCGTCGCGCACCCGCCCGCAGGCCAAGCCCACCCGGTTGCATCGCACCACGTCCACACCGCCACAACATCGGCGCTGTGCATCGTCCGTACCGCTGAGGCGACGCTGCCGCGCCGTGATGCGCCGCGGGAGACGAGCATGGAGATTGCGATCGTCGGTATGGCTGTTCGGCTGCCGAAGGCAAAAAATGCCGAAGAATTATGGGAAAATCTGACCCAGGGCCGTGACTGCATTACCGATATTTCGCAGTCGCGATACGACCGCAGACGCAACCGCGACGCCTTGGGCCGATATCGCGGCGGCTTTATCGATGATCTCGATCGCTTCGATTCGCTGTTCTTCAATATTTCGCCGCGCGAAGCGGAAACAATCGATCCGCAGGAACGCTTGTTTCTGGAGGTTTCATGGGAGGCGCTGGAAGACGCCGGCTACTATCCGGAAGCTTTCCAGAGCGAAGAATCCGGTACGCGCCAGATCGGCGTCTACGTGGGCGCAGTATGGTCCATGTACCAAATGGTCGGCGCCGAGGAGCGCTTGAGCGGCAATCAAGTGATCGCCAATTCGTTCCTCTGGAGTATCGCGAACCGCGTTTCGTATTTCATGAATTTCAATGGCCCCAGCATTGCGGTGGACACCGCGTGTTCGGCCAGCCTGACTGCAATCCATCTCGCCTGCGATGCGATCCAACGGGGCGAATGCGCCGCTGCCCTCGTTGGCGGCGTCAACCTTGATGTGCATCAGTGCAAGCAGGAAATCACTGTTGCCGGTGGGCTGCTGTCGGAAGAAGGTCTCTGTCGCGCATTTGGCCGCGGCGCCAGCGGTTACGTGCCGGGCGAGGGCGTTGGCGCGTTCCTGCTCAAGCCGCTGTCCCATGCGCAGCGCGACCGCGACAACATATACGCTGTCATCAAAGGCTCGGCGATCAGTCATGGCGGCAGGAACAGTGGGTATGCGGTGCCGAACTCGAAAGCGCAGTGCGATGTAGTCACTGCCGCGCTAAAGAAAGCCAACGTGGATGCGCGGAGCATCGGCTATATCGAAGCGCACGGCACTGGCACCGAACTGGGTGATCCCATTGAGATCGCCGGGCTGAACCAGGCATTCGAGAAGGACAACGTCGCGCTGCAGAGCTGTGCGATCGGTTCGATCAAGACCAATATCGGCCATCTGGAAGCCGCCGCAGGCATTGCAGGCGTCTGCAAGACGCTGTTGCAGATGCGTCACCGCACACTGGTGCCGTCGCTGCATTCTGCGCAGCTCAACGAATTCATTGATTTCGCGCATTCGCCTTTCGTGGTCCAACAGACGCTTGCGCCCTGGCATCCAAAGCAGGTGGACGGCGTGCCTCAGCCGCTGCGCGCAGGGATCAGCTCATTCGGCGCCGGCGGATCCAACGCTCACGTGATTCTGGAAGCGGTCGAAACAGCCGTCGGTACTGTCTCAGTAGAGCGCGGTCTGCGCATCTTCCCGCTGTCCGCGCGCAACGAAGAGCAGCTGCGTCAAGTAGTGTCGCTGCTCAAATCTTTCGTGGAGAAACATCGCGATGACGCTTCGCCGCCCAGTCTCGACGAGATCGCATTCACGCTTCAGTTCGGTAGGAAATCCTTCGATCATCGCGTCGCCATCCTGGCGGACAGCCATGCGCGGTTGATCGAGAAGCTGCAGTGCTTCCTGACCGGTGCGCGTGACGAAAGCATTCTCAGCGGCCACGTGAAAAATGCGGAGGGCATCACCAAGATGCTCAGCCGCAAAGAAAAAGACGCGTTCGTCGACCTGCTCGCGAAATCTCGCGATCCACAGAAACTTGCGCAGCTGTGGATCGATGGCCTCGTCTCCGAATGGCAGGGTATGCAGGGCGGCGGGCACGGCAGACGCATTTCGCTACCCACCTATCCGTTCGCCGACAAACGTCATTGGCTTGAGCCCGCCGACGGCAATGCGGTTGGACAGGGGCCGATGGCGCGCTCCGCCGCCAGCACTCTGCATCCATTGATCGACACCAACGAGTCGACGTTCGAGCGTCAGGTGTTCCGCAAGGTCTTCAAAGACAGCGAATTTTTCATTTACGACCACTTGGTTTCCGATATTCCGACGCTGCCCGGTGTCGCTTATCTGGACTTTGCACGCAAAGCCGGCGAGATCGCCGCTGGTCGCAAGGTCCGCAAGATCAGGAACATCATCTGGGTCAGCCCGTTGACGGTACAGAACGGTGTTCCCAACGAGGTGTTCATCGAGCTGAAGCCGGCTGGCGAAGCGGTGACGTTCGAAGTGTTCAGCGAGCGTCAGAGCGCAGGAAAGCAGCTCTATTGCCAAGGCAAGCTGCACTACGCCACTGCGCAAGATGATGCGCTTGAAGACGAATTCGTCGACATCGCGGCGATCCGCAGCCGTTGCGACAAGGTCAGCGATGCGGAGCGGGCCTACCCGCAGTTTAAGACGCTTGGCCTAGGCCTCGGCCCCACCTTCCAGGCGCTGCAGGAGGTCTATCGGAACCCGCA
>JAYVSK010000180.1:0-9283 GCA_043775395.1 Lysobacter sp.
GAGTTCTGCACGCTGACCTATGGCGTGAAATTTCCGATGTTCCAGAAGGTGCACGTCACTGGAGACGAAGCGACTCCGTTCTATCAAGCGCTGGCCAAAGCGACCGGGGCGACTCCGAAATGGAACTTCCACAAGTATCTGATCGGTCGTGACGGCAAGGTGGCGGCGAATTTCGGCAGCCGGACCAAGCCCGACGCACCCGAAGTGGTGGAGGCGATCGAGGCGGCTTTGCGCCAGCCTGCGCCGAAATAAGTCCGGGATAACGGATAAAGGTGATTGCCCGTACCCGCGCCGGCCGCGACAATACGCGCCCGGCCATGGCTTGCGGTCGCCGCTGGCTGTTTCGTTCTCTTTCATCACTGGAGACATCAATGAGTGTTGGTTTTCGCGGCTTGGCCGCATGGATGGCGGCAGCGATGCTGTTGGTCGCAACGTGGGCGCAGGCGCAGAGCAACGCTGCAACGAATGGACGCGTGCCGGCGACGGATCGCGAAAAAGTCAGTTATATGATCGGGGCCGATGTCGGGCGTTCGATTTCTGCAGTGGGCCCGGATCTCGATGTTGCCGCGTTCGAGCGTGCGGTGAAGAATGCGTTCACTGGCGGCAAACCCCTGTTGTCCGACGAAGAGTCGCGCGCCGTCGGCAGCGCATTGATGCAGCGTATCGGCGAGCGCACGGGTAAATCGACCCCCGGCGTGGCTCCTGGCACGAAAGCGCCAGTCGTGGCGAAAGACAAAGTCGGTTATATGGTCGGCACCGATGTGGGGCGTTCGCTGGCGCCGATCAAAGACGAGATCGATTTGCCGGTCTTCCTGCAGGCGATGCGTACCCTGGTCGCTTCGGAAAAATCGCTGATGACCGATGCCGATATGGATCAGGTGCGTGAGGCGTTTTCCAAACGCATGCAGGCTAAAGAGGAAGCACGAGCTGCCGATCTGGGGCGCAAGAATCTTGAGGAGGGCACTGCGTTCCTCGCGAAGAACAAGACTGTCAAAGGCGTCATCGCCACGGCATCCGGGCTGCAGTACAGAGTGCTGCGTCAAGGCACGGGCCAGCGTCCGCGCCCCAGCGATCGCGTGCGGGTGAACTATCAGGGCGCGCTGTTGGACGGTACGGTGTTCGATAGTTCCTATCAGCGCGGGCAGCCTGCCGAGTTCGCTTTGAATCAGGTGATCGCAGGCTGGACCGAGGGCGTCGCGCTGATGCCGGTCGGTGCCAAGTACCGTTTCTGGATCCCGGCATCGATCGCATACGGCGAAAAAGGCACCCCGCCGACCATCGGCCCCAACGCCACGCTGGTGTTCGACGTCGAAGTGCTTGACGTGCTTTGATCCGCGCATCCATTACTTACATTTTTCTGTTCCCGTTTTCAGTTTCCGTTTGTTCGATGTCTGCTTTTCAATTTCCGTTTCTCAATTTCAGTTTTTTATTCCGTGCCGCAGCGGCGGCGCGTACCCACCAGGAGCCCTGTTAGATGAAACTCTCGCGTAACCTGACCCTCGCCGTGGCCACGGCCTCGTGCGCCCTGGCGCTGGCCGCCTGCAAACCGATCGACAAGGATGCCGCCTCGGGCGACGCGAAGGCCGATGCTGGAAAGAAGACCGATGGTGCCGAAAAAATCGAAGGCCTGCCCACCGAGAAGCAGCAGGTCAGCTACATGATCGGCATGGATATCGGCAAGTCGCTCAAGCCGATGAAGGAAGAGGTCGATATGGCCACGCTGCAGCGCGCGATCAACGACGTGTTCGGCGACAAGAAGCCCCTGCTGAACGACGAGCAGGCGGCGAAAGTCATGCAGGGCTTCGCACAGAAAATGCAGGTCAAACAGCAGGCGGAAATGGCCAAAAAGCAGGCCGAGATGGAAGTGCAAGGCAAGAAGAATGTCGCGGCTGAAGCGACTTTCCTGGCCGATAACGGCAAGAAGCCGGGTGTGACTACCACTGCATCGGGCCTGCAGTATCAAGAGCTTACCGCAGGCAAGGGCGCGAAGCCGAAGGCCAGCGATTCGGTCAAGGTCCATTACACCGGCACGTTGCTGGATGGCACCAAGTTCGACAGTTCCTACGATCGCAAAGAGCCCGCGCAGTTCGTGCTCAACTCGGTGGTGCCGGGTTGGACCGAAGCGCTGCAGCTGATGCCGGTGGGCAGCAAATACAAGCTGTGGATTCCGGCCAAACTGGGCTACGGCGCGGAAGGCACGCCGGGCGGCCCGATTCCGCCCAACAGCACGCTGATTTTCGAAGTCGAGCTGCTTGAGATCGTCAAACAGTAATTGCCCAGCCGCTATCGTCAGCCGTTATCGCCGGAAGTAGTCGTTGTTTCCGGCATGACCATGCGATACGCCGCCCGCACGGGCGGCGTATCGACACACAGGATTCCAGCGAGGCCCGCATGCGCGTCACCATTTTCGGCACCGGCTATGTAGGTCTGGTGACCGGCACCTGTCTTGCTGAAGTCGGCCATGACGTGGTCTGCGTCGATATCGACGCCGCCAAGATCGACGGTCTTTGTAACGGCATTATTCCGATCTACGAGCCTGGCCTGGAATCGATGGTCAAGGCCAACCATGCTCAGGGCCGCATCGCGTTCACCACCGATGCCGCTGCTGCGGTCGCGCACGGCGACGTGATTTTCATTGCCGTCGGCACGCCGCCCGACGAGGACGGCAGCGCCGACCTGCAGTACGTCTTGGCTGTGGCGAATACGATCGGCACGCATCTGCAGCGTCCTGCAGTGGTCGTAGACAAGTCCACCGTGCCCGTGGGAACTGCTGACAACGTCAGCGCCACGATCGCCGCTGCGATGACAGCGCGCGGCGTCAAGGTCGCCTACGACGTCGTATCCAACCCGGAATTCCTTAAAGAAGGCGCGGCGGTCGAAGATTGCATGCGGCCGGACCGCATCGTGATCGGCGCTGATAGCGCGACCGCAGTCGAAAAGCTCAAGCGGCTGTACGCGCCTTTCAACCGCAATCACGAGCGCATGATCGTGATGGACGTGCGTTCGGCCGAGCTGACCAAGTACGCCGCGAATGCGATGCTGGCGACCAAGATCAGCTTCATGAACGAAATGGCGAACATCGCCGAGAAAGTCGGCGCCGACATCGAAATGGTGCGGCAGGGGATCGGTTCGGACCCCCGCATCGGCTGGCACTTCATTTATCCAGGCGCCGGCTACGGTGGATCCTGTTTTCCCAAAGACGTGCAGGCTTTGGCGCGCACTGCGCAGCAGCACGGCTATCGCGCCGAATTGCTGGATTCGGTCGAAGCGGTGAATCATCGCCAGAAGGCGCATCTGTTCGAACTGATCGTGCGTCACTACGGCGACGCGGCGGCGATCTGCGGCAAGACCTTCGCCGTCTGGGGGCTGGCGTTCAAGCCGAATACCGACGATATGCGCGAGGCTTCCAGCCGCCATCTGCTGCAGCTGTTGTGGGGTGCGGGCGCGAAGGTACGGGCATTTGACCCCGAGGCCAATCATGAGGCGCAGCGGATTTTCGGCGAGCGCGACGATCTGACGTTGTGCGAACACGCGCCCGACGCCCTGCAGGGCGCCGATGCGCTGGTGGTGGTGACCGAGTGGAAGCAGTTCCGCAGCCCCGATTTCGCCAAACTGCAGCGCGCCTTGAAGGATGCGGTGGTGTTCGATGGACGCAATCTGTACGAACCTGCCGAGATCGAAGCCAGCGGCATTGCCTACTATGGGATCGGGCGTGGCCGCTCGATCCGGACCGGCTGAGATGACCATCGCGCAAAGTGCCGACGCGCTGCAAGGCCGCATTGTGGAGCTGGAAACGCGTCTCGCCTTCCAGGAGCACACGATGGCCGAACTGAGCGATGCGCTTGCCGAGCTGCGCACCGAAGCCGCACGCAGCGCTGACCTGCTGCGTCGGGTGCTCGAAGAAGTCAAACTCCATCGCGGCGATCTGATGGCCGATCCGGGCGATGAACCACCGCCTCCGCATTACTGACTTGAATACTTCGATGCTGCCGACATGAGCGACACTCTTCGCGATCAATTGCTGGGCCTGGGCTTCAAGCCGGCGCCGAAACCCGACAAACCGGCACGGCCGGTGCAGGACAACAGCCGTCGTGGTCCGCCGGCTGGCGCTCATCACCGCCCTCATCAAAGCGCGCAATCGGCGCCGAAACCCGGCGAGAAACCGGCGGAGCGCAACGACCGTCGCGATCGCGGCCCGCGTCCCGGTCAAGCAGCGCCGCTGCAGGGTGCGCCCCACGAGATGCGTCCGCAGAAAGCCGGCGCCGCACCACCGCAGGGCCGCAAGCCGCGCGGCCAGGAAGAGATGGATCTGGCCAAGGCCTACGCGATCCGTGCCCAGCGCGAGAAGGAAGAGCGTGTCGAAGCCGAGCGCATGAAGCAGGAGGACGCGCGCCTGCGTCGCGAAGCGAAGGCGAAGCTGGCCCAGTTCATCAAGGACAAAGGCTTGAACGACCCTGCTGCGGATATTGCGCGGCATTTCGCTTATGGCACCAAAATCAAGCGCATCTACGTCAACGCCGAGCAGCTTAAAGCGCTCAATGCGGGCGAACTGGGTGTGGTCCAGCTTGATGGACGTTATCTGCTGGTCACAGCGGAATCTCTGGACCACGCCGAAACGCTGTTTGCACCGTCGGTTGCGCTACGCGTCGACCCGAATGCATCGGTGGAAGACGATCCTTACGCCGACCCGCAGTATCAAGTCCCGGACGATCTGGTGTGGTGAGAAACAGAAGCAGGCCGGGCTGAAAAGCCCAGTGCCGTATCGAACGACTCTTGCAGATTCGTCCGTCCAGCAATAAAACGTGCGTGTTTCGCTGGGCTTTTCAGCCCAGCCTACTATTCAAGCGTTCGCATCCTCACTGCGCAAAGTAGGCTGGGCTGAAAAGCCCAGCTTCGTCGAATGCGGCGTGTGGATCCATTCGATTGCCAGCCATGCGTACGCTTCATGTTGCATGCTGGGCTTTTCAGCCCAGACTACTGGAATATTCAGAGCAATTCGTCCACGGGTGTCGCCAGCAACGCTTCCGCACTGTGCGCGAATTCGCGCAGCCGCGATACGCCCAGATCGCGCACCAGCCGGTGCGCGCGATGCGGCAGGGGCGAATCGGCGAGATCGTGCGGCGCGATATTTTTTCCCGATACGCCCGGCCACAGATGGACGCCCGCTGCGGCATAGCAGTGCTGCACCATCGCCGAACAGTACAGCGCGCCTTCTTTCGCCAGCAGGTTGTCGCGCTTGCGCAGACGGCGGCTGTGCATCGCGAACATCGTGCCGATCAGCTCGCTCAGCGAGTAACTGGTGAGCCCCGACAGCAGATCCAGGCCGGCGGTGACGACCTGTCTTGTCTGCGCATCGTCCAGTCCGAAATCGAGGATCGCGATGTTCGGGAAAGCTGCGGCGTCGAAATAGCGCTCGACGCGATTTTCCTGCACGCCAAGACGCATCTGTTTGTAGCGCAGGTCCAGATCGGATTCGATCACCCACCATTGGCCATCCGCTCGCCGTTCGCTGAATACGAACGCATGCGACCACAGACTGCGATGACCATCGTCGGTGAGTGGTGCCTGCGCCTGTCGGATCAGGCGGCTCAGAGCATCGCTGCCGGCGCACAGACCGATGCGCCCAGCGCCGGCATGGCGTTCGATAAACGCGGCGTTGCTGGTCTGACTATCGATGTCATCGCTCATAGACCTACCCGATGCCTGCTCATTCCGGATCGTAGTCCAGATTCGATGCCAGCCAGCGCTCGGCCTGCGCCAGGGTCGCGCCCTTGCGCCGCGCGTAGTCTTCAACCTGTTCCTTGGATACCCGGCCGACCACGAAATACTGGCTGTCCGGATGGCTGAAGTAGTAGCCGGATACCGCTGCCGTGGGCAGCATCGCGAAGCTTTCAGTCAGGGTCATATCGGCGTTGCCGGTCGCATCCAGTAGATCGAACAGCGTGCCTTTCTCGCTGTGCTCGGGGCAGGCCGGATAGCCCGGGGCAGGGCGGATGCCGCTGTAGCGCTCCGCGACCAGCGATTCGTTATCGAGAGTTTCGTCGGTCGCATAGCCCCAGAACTCGGTGCGCACGCGCTGATGCAGGCGTTCGGCGAAAGCTTCGGCGAGACGGTCGGCCAGGGCTTTGAGCAAGATCGCGTTGTAATCGTCGTGATCGGCCTCGAACCGCGCGACGTGCGGCTCGATGCCGATGCCTGCTGTCACCGCGAATCCGCCGATCCAGTCCTGTTTTCCGGAATCCTGGGGTGCGATGAAATCGGCGAGACAGAAGTCGGGGCGTTCGACGGGTTTGTCGACCTGCTGGCGCAGGAAATGCAGAACCACTTTGCCCCCACCCGCTTGCACTTCGCGCAAGCCTCCCTCCCCTGCATGCGGGGGAGGGTTGCGGGGTGTGGGAAGGAGAATGACGACATCATCGCCTACGCTGTTCGCCGGCCACAGCGCGAAGACGCCTTTTGCGGTCAGCCATTTTTCCTTGACGATGCGCTTCAGCATCGCACGCGCGTCTCGATAGAGTTCGGTCGCCTGGGTGCCGACGATCGCGTCGGTCAGAATCGCTGGATACCGGCCGGCCAGTTCCCAGGTGTTGAAGAATGGCGTCCAGTCGATGTAGTCGATCAGCTCCGCCAGCGGATAGTCGTCGAAGACGGTCAAGCCTGGCTGTTTCGGTACTGGCGGCGTGTAGTCGTTCCAGCGGCCGTCGAAACGCTGCGCGCGCGCCTTGGCCAGCGGCACCAGACGTTTGGCGTCGCCGCGGTTTTTGTGACGGGCGCGGATCTCCGCATAATCGCTGTCGTTGGCGGCGACAAAATGCTCGCGCAGTTCTTTGGATATCAGCGACTGCGCCACGCCGACCGCGCGCGAAGCATCCTTCACCCAGACCGTCGGCGACTTGTAATGCGGATCGATCTTCAGCGCTGTGTGCGCGCGCGAAGTGGTTGCGCCGCCGATCATCAGCGGCATGGTCAGCCCTTGGCGCTGCATTTCGCGCGCGACGTGGGTCATTTCCTCCAGCGATGGCGTGATCAGGCCGGAGAGGCCGATGATGTCGGCGTTCTCTTCCCGCGCGCGGTCCAGGATGATCTGCGCGGGCACCATCACGCCCAGATCGATCACCTCGAAATTGTTGCAGGCCAACACCACTCCGACGATATTCTTGCCGATGTCGTGCACATCGCCTTTCACGGTGGCCATGATGATTTTGCCGTTGTTCTTGCCGACATCGCCGGTGCGCAACTTTTCTTCTTCGATGTACGGCAGCAGATAGGCGACGGCCTTTTTCATCACCCGCGCCGATTTCACCACCTGCGGCAAGAACATCTTGCCGGCGCCGAACAGATCGCCGACCACGTTCATGCCCGACATCAGCGGGCCTTCGATGACATCCAGCGGGCGCGTGGACTGCGCGCGCGCTTCTTCGGTGTCGGTCTCGATGTATTGATCGATGCCGTGGACCAGCGCATGCGACAGACGGTCGCGCACCGGTTTGTCGCGCCAGCGCAGATCTTCGACGCGCTTCTCGCCTTTCCTGCCCTTGAACCGGTCGGCGATTTCAAGCAGACGTTCGGTCGAATCCGCGCGGCGATTCAAGACCACGTCTTCGACGCGTTCGCGCAGATCCGCTTCCAGATCGTCGTACAGCGGCAGCGCCCCGGCGTTGACGATACCCATATCCATGCCCGCCCTGATGGCGTGATACAGGAATACGACGTGGATCGCCTGGCGCACCAGTTCGTTGCCGCGGAACGAAAACGACACGTTGGAGACGCCGCCGGAGATATGGCTCAGCGGGAAACGGCGTTTAAGCTCGCGGGCGGCTTCAATGAAGGCCACCGCGTAGTCGTTGTGTTCTTCGATGCCGGTGGCGACCGCAAACACATTGGGGTCGAAAATAATGTCTTCGGGTGGAAAGCCAATGCTTCCGGTCAGCAGCGCGTAGGCGCGCGAACAGATATCGACCTTGCGCGCGACGGTGTCGGCCTGGCCCTGTTCGTCGAAGGCCATCACCACCACCGCGGCGCCGTAGCGGCGCACCAGCCGCGCCTGACGCAGGAACTCCGCTTCGCCTTCCTTCATCGAGATCGAATTGACGATGCCCTTGCCCTGCAGGCATTTCAAACCGGCTTCGATCACGCTGAACTTCGAGCTGTCCACCATCACCGGAATGCGCGCGATGTCGGGCTCGGCGGCGATCAGGTTGAGGTAATCGACCATCGCCTTTTCGGAATCCAGCATGCCCTCGTCCATATTGACGTCGAGCACCTGCGCGCCGTTTTCGACCTGCTGGCGCGCGACGACCACGGCTTCGTCGAAGCGACCTTCAAGAATCAATTTTTTGAACTGCGCGGACCCGGTCACGTTGGTGCGCTCGCCGATGTTGACGAAATTGGTCTCGGGCGTGATCACCAGCGGCTCAAGGCCGCTGAGCTGTGTGTAGCGGGGCAGGTTGTGCGGGGCGTTCATGCGGCTTCCATTTCGATCGCGCCCGGCAGTGCGCGCGGCGGCAGGCCGGACACGGCGTCGCCGATGGCGCGGATGTGTGCTGGGGTGGTGCCGCAACAGCCGCCGACCACATTGAGCAGTCCCGACATGGCGAACTCGCGCAGCATCCCGGCCATGTCTTCAGGGGTTTCGTCGTAGCCGCCGAACGCATTGGGCAGACCGGCGTTGGGGTGGGCGCTCACGTACGCATCGGCGATCTGGGCAAGGATATCGACGTGCACACGCAGGTCTTTGGCGCCAAGCGCGCAGTTGAGACCGATCGACAGCGGTCGCGCATGGCGCAGCGAATACCAGAAGGCCTCGGCGGTCTGACCCGACAGGGTGCGGCCGGAGGCATCGGTGATGGTGCCGGAAATCATGATCGGCAGACGCGCGCCGCGGGCGTCGAAAGCTTCTTCGACGGCAAACAGCGCGGCCTTGGCGTTGAGGGTGTCGAAGATGGTTTCGACCATGATGACGTCGGCGCCGCCGTCGATCAGGCCATCGGTCGCTTCGCGATAGGCCACGCGCAGCGCGTCGAAGGAAATCGCCCGGAAGCCGGGGCGATTGACGTCCGGGCTGATCGACGCAGTGCGACTGGTCGGCCCCAGCACGCCCACAACGAAGCGCGGCTTGTCCGGCGTGGCGGCTTCGGCGGCATCGCAGGCTTCGCGGGCGAGGCGGGCGCCGGATGCGTTTAATTCGCGCGCCAGATGCTGCAGACCGTAGTCGGTCAGCGAGATGGTGGTCGAATTGAAGGTATTGGTTTCGATCAGATCGGCACCGGCAGCCAGGTATTCG
>JAYVSK010000181.1:0-17328 GCA_043775395.1 Lysobacter sp.
GGTTCAACGGCGGTTTGTTCGACGACGACAGCACGCTGCCGCTGGTGCCGGCGGAGCTGAAGATCCTCGCTGAAGCCGCGCGCCTGGACTGGTCGGAGAGGGATCAAAGTCGAATGGCCGTAATTCGGCACTAGGCGCTGGGCTACGCCCGCGAGCCCGGCCGCGGGACGCCACGATCCCACGCAGTCGGTGACAAAAAGTAAATGACTATCGAGCGCAAATGAGCCACAGTATAGTTACAATTATTTAGAGCACCCTATAATGGCAAGCACAGATGTCGTTCGTGCCCGGATTGACGGGTATATTAAAGAAGAAGCGACCACCGTCCTAGCCGAAATGGGGTTGTCCGTTTTAGACGCCATCAGGATGCTGCAGACCCGCATCGCGGCTGACAAAGCGCTGCTATTTGACGTCAACCGTGTGCTTCCCCATTCGATTCGGAAAACACTTTGAGGTTATGCCTGAAGGCAATTAATCCGTCGTGGCTCTGAACCGTATGGATCGCTTACAACAACTCAACTACGAAAAAGATTTCCTCATCATCTTCCTTAAAGCCAAGGGAGACGAATTTCAGCGCCTATTCGAAAAACTGATGGGGAAAGCCCATCCGAACGACTTCATGGCTTGCCGCCCTTGGGGCAATGTCGGCGACAGGAAAAACGACGGATACCTGCCTTCGGCCCGAACGCTGTTTCAAAGCTATGCGCCCAACGAGTTGAGTGCCGCCGAAGCCATCAAGAAGATTAATGAAGATTTCGAAGGCGCAAAGGCGCATTGGAAGAAATATTTTGGTGAGTGGACCTTCGTCCATAACGCACCTGATGGGCGTTTAGGCCCCCACATCATCGAGGCGTTGAATAAGCTTGCACAAGAAAACCCCGATATCAAGATCGGCCACTGCGGCTGGGAAGAGATGTTGACGAAGTTTCGCCAACTCACTTTGCAGGATCTTGAATCGTGGTTCGGTCCCTCATTGACCATGGAGGCAATCGTCAATCTCGGCTACATTGATCTGATGGCTGTTCTCAAGCACATCAGCGTCGCTCCCGCGCCGACGACGAGTGAAGTCAAAGACGTGTCACGCGGGAAAATCGAGGCAAACCTTCTGTCCCAAGTCGTTGCCGACTTCCTGAAAATCGGTATGCAGAAGTCACCACTGGTCATGCAGTTCTTCGACAACTGGAAGAACCCCGTGTATGGCGAGCAAATCGCGTCGGCATTCAAGAACCAGTATGTGGTCCTGAGAGATGCGACACCTGCGCTCCATCCAGACGAAATTTTTGGACAACTTGAGTTCTGGGCCGGGGGAGTGGTGAACACGACTCCCACCCACAGGGCGGCGGTGCTGGCGGTCATGGCCTACCTGTTCGACAAGTGCGAGATATTCGAAGATGCCCAAGCAGTGAGGTCAACATGATTCTGCCGTCCAAGCACCTTCCGCAAGATCGTGCCCTGCTCACCGTGGGCGGTCATGTCTTGACGTATCTCGCGCGTCCCAAAACAGTCTCTGCGCTGTGGGAAGAATTGAACCGACAAGAACAATGGCTGGGCGCCATTCGCCCTCGCCGAATCACATACGACTGGTTCTTGCTTGCACTTGATCTGCTGTACGCCCTTGGAACTATAGAGCTCGAAAACGGCCTTGTGGCACGGAGAGCAGCTTGATCCATCACCTTTTCAGCACGCTGCCCAGCTTCAAGAATCTCGGAGATCTGAAGCCGGGCTTGAACGTGCTGCTGGCCAAAAAAACTGAGGGAGCAACCAGCAAGCAGACGCGCAATCGTGCGGGGAAAACCAGTTTCACTGAAGTCGTGCATTTCCTGACCGGCTCGGAAGCTGGCCCTGACTCTATTTTCCGTACGCCAGAGTTGGTCGAATACACCTTCGGGATAGACTTTGACTTGAAGGATACGCGTACCGTCGTCGAGCGCGGTGGCAGTGCCAAAGCCAAAATCTACATAACGGCACCGCCAACGGCTCAGCGAAAAATTTCAGCGACCGATTGGGTTTCGTTCCTCGGCGAGGAAATGTTCGGCTTGAGCAGCCTCGAAGCGACCGGCAGCAAGCCTCCCTCGTTCCGTTCGCTGTTTGCCTACTTCGTGCGCCGCCAGGTCAGCGGCGCATTCACAACGCCTGAGAAGCAAGCCACTATGCAGGGGACGGGTGACATGCAAATGGCACTGATGTTCCTTTTCGGGCTGGACTGGCAGATCGCGCGTGACTGGCAGGCAGTTCGTGATCGTGAAAAGACCTTGGATGAACTAAAGAAAGCCTCCGGGACAGGTGCGTTCGGTTCAATCATCGGCAAGGCCGCTGACTTGCGCACTCAGTTGACTCTGCAGGAGGCGCGTCTCAAGAAACTCTATACAGACATTGAAACCTTTCAGGTGTTGTCTGAATACCGGGAACTGGAAGTCGAAAGCGCCAAGTTGACCCGCCAGCTCAACGAGCTGGCTAACGCCAATACCATCGATTTCGCTGCCATCCGAGATTTGCAAGGTGCGCTGGCTTCCGAGATTCCGCCAGACCTGGAAGACCTGCAAGCAGTTTATCAGGAAGCAGGTATTACACTGCCCGGCCTCGTTATGCGTCGTTATGAGGACGTGAAGAGTTTTCATCAGTCCGTAGTGCGCAATCGCAAGGACTATCTGTCCAGTGAACTCGAAGCGGCGAAACTACGAATCGAGCTGCGCGACAGCAAGAAAGCGCAATTCGACCAGCGACGCGCGGAAATCATGGGCATTCTCAGGAGCCATGGCGCACTGGACCAGTTCCTTAAGCTGCAGGGCGAACTCGGCCGACTGGAATCGGAAGTGGAATCCCTACGGCAGCGCTTCGAAGCCGCCGAGCAACTCGAAGGTGCAAAAAACGAATTGGAGATTGAGCGCAACAGGCTTGCTATCCGGCTACGGCGCGACTTCTCCGAACAGAACGTGCGGCTTGCCGAGGCGATCGTTGCCTTCGAAGAAATATCGCAGCGGCTCTACGAGTCGGCCGGTAGCATGACCATTGACGAAACTTCCAATGGTCCGATATTCAAGTTTCCAATGCAGGGTCAACGCAGCAAAGGCATCAAGAGCATGCAGATCTTCTGCTTCGATATGATGCTTATGCGTTTGTGCCACAAGCGGGACATAGGGCCTGGCTTCTTGATTCATGACAGCCACCTGTTCGATGGTGTTGACGGCCGTCAAGTGATCAGCGCCCTGCGCCTTGGTTCGGAGATTTCTCGGGAACTCGGATTTCAGTACATCGTGACCATGAACGAAGATGATGCCTTCAAAGAAACCATTGAGGGATTCGACTTAAATGATTATGTGCTCCCAACACGCCTGACTGATGCCACCGAAGATGGCGGATTGTTTGGAATAAGATTTGGCTAAATAGCAAGTGGGGTGTGCGTGGCCCACCGCCCTTAAAACCAAGCCAAATGCTCAGCCAAACTCAAGCTGACGTATCTGTTTGATACCTACTTCTATGATGATCGGCGTAGTGATGGGCCAAGGCCTACCCTACGATTTTCTGAATCAAACTTGGAACGATAAATGACGATCAAACAAATCACTTTGCTGTACAACTTCGCATTGTTCGCTGCAATGCTGAGCGCCTGTACAGCTAAACCGATAGCAGCAGACGCTGCCGTGGATGCAAGTGCTAGTCAAGCATCGACAGTAGGCAGGCTGCCCCAAGGCGTCACGTCCACCACCCGCGATGCGTCAACTGTTTCCGCCAATTCTGGCCAGGCACAGACGATTTTGGGTCGCTGGAGCTACGAAAGAAAACATCAATGCGCTCCAAACTATATGGCGACCCTGAAATTCAACGAGGTGTCGGGACACACCGCGCGCGGGGGGTGGTATAGCTTCAGCACCAAGCGCGAGTGGGAAGGTGCTGTAATGGGTACGATGCGCCGCGGCAGATGGTATCTGCGCTTTTGTTACGCGAAAGACAAGCAGATGGACCACAACACTTGCCCGGACTTCGGTCCCGAGCAGGTGTACGTGCGGCGGAAAGGCGAGGGTTTAGCTTGGTATCGCGCCCAAGACGATGTGGAGATCGCGCCCGGGCAAGGAACTCTGCTGGAAGACGGTTGTGATGAAGGACGCTACAACCCCGATCTTAGGCCGACACCGGCGGCTGCCAATGTGTTGCCGGACGCATTGGATCCAATGCGGCCCTTCATCGGTGAATGGGCTTACGTACAATCGTGCGGTCCTCAGCACTCGGCGACGTTGCGCATTGAGAAAGTATCTGCACTCACGGCTACAGGGCGCTGGGACGATGGCACGCTTGCGAGTGGCAGTCATGGTGAACTGATCGGCGAGACTCGCGGCAAGCAGGTTCACCTGCGCTTTTGTCGCAACGATGTAGGCGATGAGAAAGACGCATGTCCGCGCTTTGGTTCAGAGCAGTCATACGTTGCACGCGAAGGTGATCGCCTCGTTTGGTATCAGAAAGAGCAAAATAACCCATATTCCGTATATCTGAAATTGCGCTTTGTCGCTCCCGGCCAACAGCCCTTGCCGGAAAACGACTGTATGCATGCTCAATGACCATTGAGCCACAACCGAAGGACCACTCGATATGGCAGAACCTTACGACAACGAACAGCGCTTGGCTCAAGCCAGGCCCAGGCAGCAAGCTCCGCAGCGCCAGGAGCTGACCGGGGATGGCGTAAATGCGGTGGCATTATTTGCAATCGGAATTGCTTCGGAAGGCGGCTTGAATCCCTACGCGCTGGCATTCGCTGGCGAAGAGCGGAATGGTCGGCTATACCCTGCTGATCGAAGTGGAATTACGATCGGTCATATGCAAACCGACTTGGGCCAGCGTCCCCAGGTAGCGACTGATTTGGTCGATGCTTTTCAGCGATGGGCGCTAGCCAATCAGCCACAACTGAGATTGACGGCCCAGGAACGTACGGAAACGATTGCGGACCTAAGCCGAGACGGCCCCGCAATCATTGCCGATGGTCGCAGCCCTTTAGATCCGCAAATCAAGCAGCGGTTGAATACATATTTGGCTTCCGAACAGGGCATTAATTTCGTACACCATCACGACATGCTTCAAGTGCAGGAATTGGCCCGTGAAGTGCATGAGCCACTGTCCGCAACGCGTTTATACGACAACGCTTCTGTCGACGATCAGATCCGTATGACGGCGGTCATGGGCAAGTTGCACAATCAGAATCCCACGCTCGCGGGCCGTATGCTTGATCGTGCGGAGAACGGCGAGTTTCGCAATTTCGACGGATTAAATGCAGCTATCACAGCGAACGGCGGGCGGTATCTTCTTTCTGGCCGCCATGCTGCGCTTGAGGGCGCGGAAGTGATGGTGGCGCTTCGAAACAGCGATCCGGCTAATCCTTTGCGCAACGCTTGGGGCAATGTCATGCGCAATCCGTTGCTCAGCCCGACAATGCTTGACGATGACCGCACGCGTCCCAATCTCGAACGACAGCACGCTGTAGTCCGCGAATTGTTCATACAGCGCCAACAAGCACCTGCTTTTATCGAGGCATTGGATAACGGTGGTACCTATCGTTATGGCCGCCAGTCGCCCGATGGCACTCGCTTTACGGAGAATGGCCTGTATGCATCCGGCAACGATTTCGCGATTTGGAATCATCGCGGTCAAGGTATCGCAAGCATCAACGGTGTCTTAAGAGATTTCGACAGGGATGACCTTACCCGCGGCGTCAATCGTGATGGCACGATCGATTTGCGCCTACGGCAAAACGGCAGGGATCTCCCCTTGCTTCATATCGATCTGAATGCTCCTGACTTGCGTCCTGATCGACAGCCGGCTCCGCCGCCGCCTGCACCGCGCCGCCGCGCCGACCTCATGACCGACCCTGATCACATCGCCAACCCAGGCTGGTTGCAAGCCGAGCGGGCGATGGGTCTGGCTGCATTTGACCTCGACCGGAAGCTGACGCCGGAGCAGCGCGAGCGCACCACGGCAGGCCTCGTCGCGGGCGTGTTGTTGGACACCCGCACACACATGTCAAAGATTGATCGAGTAGACGCCAGTACGATTGCTGATGAGCAGACGGGTCTGCCGACATATCTGATCGCAGGGCAGGGTGATCCGACCACTGGGCACTACAGGCGTGTGGCGGTGAATGTTTCTGAAGTGATGCATACGCCGGTTGAACAGTCTTCCGACATCGCTCAAACGGCAATGCAAACGCGTGAGCAGAAGCAGGTGCAGGAACTCGCGCTGGCGCAGATCCTGAATCAGGATGGACCCAGTGGCCCGACGATGCGCATCGGTGCGCGCAGTCCGGGGGGCGATACGGGTTGACGCCTCACTCGCCAGTCATCGCCAACGCCAATGCTTGCGCCACTTCAATGCCGTCGATGGCGGCGGAATAAATGCCGCCTGCGTAGCTTGCGCCTTCGCCGGCGGGATACAGGCCACGGGTGTTGATGCTTTGATAATCGCGGCCGCGGGTAATGCGGATCGGCGATGAGGTGCGCGTCTCCACACCGGTGAGCACCGCGTCGTGCATCGCGAAGCCTTTGAGTTGGCGGTCGAGTGCGGGAATGGCTTCGCGGATCGCGGCGATGGCGTAGTCGGGCAGGGCGGTGGACAGGTCGCCCAAGCGCACGCCGGGTTTGTAGGAAGGCAGCACGTCGCCGAAATCTTTCGACGGCCGGCCGCGCACGAAATCGCCGACCAGCTGCCCCGGCGCCCAGTAATCGCCGCCGCCCAGTTTGAACGCCTGACGTTCCCAATGCCGCTGGAAGGCCAGGCCGGCCAGCGGGCCGCCGGGATAATCCGCAGGGCTGATGCCGACGACCAAGCCGGCGTTGGCATTGCGTTCGTTGCGCGAATACTGGCTCATGCCGTTGGTGACGACCTGACCCACCTCGGACGTGGCCGCCACCACCGTGCCGCCGGGACACATGCAGAAGCTGTACACACCGCGCCCGTTTTTGGCGTGATGCACGAGGCGGTAGTCGGCGGCGCCCAACAGCGGATGCCCGGCGAAACTGCCGAAACGCGCACTGTCGATCAGCGACTGCGGGTGTTCGATCCGGAAACCGATCGAAAAGGGTTTGGCTTCGATGTACACGCCGCGCGCGTGCAGCATGTCGAAGGTGTCGCGGGCGCTGTGGCCGATGGCCAGCACCACGTGTTCGCAGGCAAGCGCCTCGCCGTCTTTCAGCACCAGACCGCGGATGCGGCCGCCGTCGATGCGCACATCCTCAACCCGTGATTCGAAACGGATTTCGCCGCCCAGCGATTCAATGGACGCGCGCATTTTTTCGATCATGCCGACCAGTCGGAACGTGCCGATGTGCGGCTTGCTGGCGTACAAGATTTCTTCCGGCGCGCCGGCCAGCACAAATTCTTCCAGCACCTTGCGGCCGTAATGGTGCGGGTCTTTGATCTGGCTCCACAGCTTGCCGTCCGAGAACGTGCCTGCGCCGCCTTCGCCGAACTGCACGTTGGATTCGGGGTCCAGCACTGCCTGACGCCACAGGCCGAACGTGTCGCGGGTGCGTTCGCGTACTGCCTTGCCACGCTCCAGTACGATCGGCTTGAAACCCATCTGCGCAAGGATCAGCGCCGCGAACAGCCCGCAGGGGCCAAAGCCAATGATCACCGGCCGCGACTTCAGCGTGCCTGGCGCCTTGACGACGAAGCGATAGCGCATGTCCGGGCTGGGCGCGACGTGTGCGATGCCGTGCCCGGTGGCAGTGGCTTCGGCCTTGTCGCGCAGTTCCACATCGACCGTGTAGATCAGGGTGATGGCGCTGCGCTTGCGCGCGTCGTAGCTGCGCTTGTGCACGGTGAAACCGAGCAGATCATCGTCGCGGATGCCCAGACGCTGCACGATGGCCGTGCGCAGATCCGCATCGGGATGGTCCAGCGGCAATTTGAGTTCGGTTAAGCGCAGCATGCGGCGGTTCGGGGCGGGCGAAGCCGCAATGCTCGTTGAGGTGGGGGGTCGGGCGCAAGGCTGGCGGCACGTCATCTGCAGCAGTGCCGGCACAGCCTACAATGCGGCCCTCATGACGACCCGGATGCCGCGATGACGCCAACCCCGACTGCCGCTGCGTCGGACGATGTGATTGTGATCGGCGGCGGCGCTGCGGGCCTGATGTGCGCGATCGTTGCGGGCCAGCGCGGTCAGCGCGTGCGTGTGATCGAGCACGCCAACCGCTGCGGCAAGAAAATCCTGATGTCGGGCGGCGGCCGCTGCAATTTCACCAATACCGGCACCACCGCCGCGAACTTCATTTCGCGCAACCCGCATTTCTGCAAATCGGCCCTCGCGCGCTACACGCCGCAGCATTTTGTCGAGATGGTCGAGCGTCACGGCATTGCGCATCACGAAAAAGAACTCGGGCAATTGTTTTGCGATGCGTCGTCGAAATTGATCGTAACAATGCTGCTGGACGAATGCGCCGCCGCCGGCGTGCGTATCGATACGCAGTGCAGCGTCGAGCGCGTAGAAAAGATCGATGACGGGTTCCGCCTGCAGACCACGCTGGGCGAGCTGCGCGCAGCATCGCTGGTGGTGGCGACCGGCGGGCTGTCGATCCCCAGCATGGGCGCGACGGGCTTCGGCTATGAATTGGCGCGTCAGTTTGGGCACACGGTGCTGCCGACCCGCGCCGGGCTGGTGCCGCTGACCCTCACCGGCAAACACCAGGAACGACTCGCAGACCTGAGCGGCGTGGCGCTGCCGATCACTGCACAGTGCAATGGGCGCGAATTCAGCAACTTCATGCTGATCACGCATCGCGGCGTCAGCGGCCCGTCGATCCTGCAGATCTCGTCGTACTGGGATGTGGGCGATGCGCTGCATCTTGATCTGCTGCCGCAGGGCGATGCGTTCGCACAGCTGAAAGACCTGCAGGCAAAGCGTCCCGCTGCGGAACTGCGCACTGCCTTGGCCGAACTGTTCCCCAAGCGCTTCGCCGAGCGTCTGTGCGAAGTGTGGTTCAGCAGCCGCCCGATGCGTCAGTTCAACGATCCCGAACTGCGCGCGATCGCAGAACAGCTGCAACACTGGCCGCTGATCGCGAACGGCACCGAAGGCTATCGCACCGCAGAAGTCACCCTGGGCGGTGTCGACACCGACGAAGTGTCTTCAAGCACGATGCAGTCCAAACGCGTGCCGGGCCTGTATTTCGTCGGCGAAGTGCTCGACGTGACCGGCTGGCTTGGCGGCTACAATTTCCAGTGGGCGTGGGCGTCGGGGCATGCGGCGGGTCTGGTGGCGTAACGCATCTGGCCGGATCGATGGGCAGAGCGCTGCGATCAATCCTGATAGGCGCGAATCAGCGTGTTCAGATGCACGCGCTCTGCGTCGCGCAGGAACGGCGACAGCAGCATCATTACCTGGATGATGCCTTGACGGATGGCGAGTTGTTCATCGCGGTCGCCGCGAGCCGCAGAGTAATTGAGCCAGAAGGTGGAAAGCACCAGTATGTTGGTGGCTGCGGCGTTCAGTTCGTCTGCGGAAGCGCGCATGATGCCGGCCTGCGACAGGCCGCGCATGACCAGGTGCGCGCGCTCGTCGGCGCGCTTGAGGATTCGCGCAAAGCGCAGGCGCATGCGCCGGTTGCGGCTGAGTATTTCGACAAGATCGCGATAAAGGAAGCGATAGTCCCAAATGCATTCGAAGACGAGATGCAGCTGCAGCCAGATGTCTTCGAGTTCCGGCAGCCGGCCGTTCGGCGCGGCAAGCGCATTGTCCATGCGCTCCTCGTAGCGCGCGAACAGCTGCTCGATGATGTCGTCCTTGTTGCGGAAGTGGTAATAAAGATTGCCGGGGCTGATCTCCAGTTCATCGGCGATATGATTGGTGGTGACATTGGGCTCGCCCTGCGTGTTGAACATCGCAAGCGAGGTGTCGAGGATCCGTTGTCGGGTCTGTCTTGCCATCGGGAATGCGGCGCAGTGGCCCAGGCCGCAGGCCTCAGCCGGCCAGCTTTTTCACAAGATCGGCGTACTTTTTCTTGGCATCGTCCTGTTCCGTGCCTTTGAGTTTGGCCCAGGCTTCGTATTTGGCGGTGCCGACAAAATCGAAGAACCCCGGCTTGGCGCCGCTGACGTCGCCTTCCGAACCCTGTTTGAACAGCGCATACAGGCGCAGCAGGGTGTCGTTATCGGGGCGTTCGGCCAAGGCCTGAATATCCTTTGCGGCTTGTTCGAAGCGTTTTTGCAGATCGGACATGATGCTAACCCTCGCATTGAGGCGGCATGACAGCATGGCGCGGGGGGCGGGTCAATACGACCCGGTGGCTCATTGAGGGGCTTCGCGACCGGTAACGGAAAAGATGGACGACAGTGCGGCCCTGCAGCCGCGCATTGTTCTTGAACGCCGGCTCTGGCAACTTAGCCGCTTCGGACTGCGCCGCAGTCCCGGAACCTGGCGCTGGATTCTCCATGTCAGGCTCTATTCTCATGAGGGCGAGGACATGAGCTATTTCGTTACCGGTGCCACCGGGTTTCTGGGGCGCTTTCTAGTGGGCAATCTCCTGAAGCGCAAGGGCACGGTCTATGTGCTGGTCCGGAAGGATTCGCAGAAGAAATTCGACGCGCTGGCCAAAAAAATGGCCTGGGACATGACGCGGGTGGTGCCTATCAACGGCGATATGACCGCAGCAAAATGCGGTCTGACCGCGCCGCAGCTGAAAACGCTGTCGGGCAAGGTGAAGCATTTCTTCCATCTGGCGGCGATCTACGACATGACCGCCGATGCCGAAAGCCAGCGCAAGTCGAATGTCGAGGGCACCCAGAACGCGCTGGATCTGGGCGTCGCGATCGGCGCCGGCTGCTTCCATCACACCAGTTCGATCGCCGCCGCAGGTCTGTATCCGGGCGTGTTCCGCGAGGATATGTTCGACGAGGCCGAGGGTCTGGACGATCCCTACCTGCGCACCAAGCACGATTCCGAGGGTCTGGTCCGCAAAGAGAAGCGCATCAAGTGGCGGATTTACCGCCCGGGCATGGTGGTGGGCCACTCGCAAACCGGCGAAATGGACAAGATCGACGGTCCGTACTACTTCTTCACCCTGCTCAAGAAAATGCGCGAAATGCTGCCGCCGTGGATGCCCACGCTGGGCGTGGAAGGTGGTCGGATCAACGTGGTCCCGGTCGATTTCGTGGTCGACGCCATGGACCACATCGCGCACAAACCGAAGCTCGATGGTCACTGTTTCCATCTGGTCGACCCTGAGCCCATGCGCGTTGGCGAGGTGCTGAACACGTTCGCCCGCGCTGGCCACGCACCGGAAATGACCATGCGCCTCGATGCGCGCATGTTCGCTTTCGTGCCCAGCGGCATCCGCGGCGCGGTGGGCAACCTGCCGCCGGTGAAGCGCTTCATCGGCATGCTGCTGCGCGATTTCAAGATTCCCAAGGAAGTGCTGAAATTCGTCACCTATCCCACGCGCTTCGACAATCGCGAGACCGAACGCGCGCTCAAGGGCAGCGGCATTTCGGTGCCGAAGCTCGATGATTACGCCTGGCGTTTGTGGGATTACTGGGAGCGCCACCTCGATCCCGACCTTTTCATCGACCGCAGCCTCAAGGGCAAGGTCAAAGGCAAGGTCGTGGTCATTACCGGCGGTTCGTCCGGCATCGGCCTGTCGACTGCGCAGCGCGTGGCCGAGGCGGGAGCGACCACGATCATCGTCGCGCGCGGCGAAGAAGAACTGTTCAAGGCCCGCGATGCGATGAAGAAGGCGGGCGGCAAGGTATTCGCGTATACCGCAGACCTCGCCGACATGGCCGACTGCGACCGTCTGGTCGCGCTGATCCTGAAAGAACACAGCCACGTCGATATTCTGATCAACAACGCGGGGCGTTCGATCCGGCGTTCGATCGAGCTGAGCTACGACCGTTTCCACGATTTCGAGCGCACCATGCAGCTGAACTATTTCGGCTGTCTGCGTCTGATCATGGGCGTGATGCCGACGATGATCCAGCGCCGCAAGGGGCACATCATCAATATCAGTTCGATCGGTGTCCTCGCCAGTTCGCCGAGGTTTTCGGCTTATGTCGCGTCGAAAGCGGCGCTGGATGCATTCAGCCGCTGCGCGCAGGGCGAGCTGTCCGGCAAGGGCATCAGCTTCACCACCATCAACATGCCGCTGGTGCGCACACCGATGATCGCGCCCACCAAAATGTACGAAAGCGTGCCGACTCTCAGCCCGGACGAGGCTGCGGATCTGGTGGTCAGAGGCATCATCGAGAAGCCCAGCCGCATCGCGACCCGCCTCGGCATCTTCTCGGCGGTGCTGAATGCGGTCGCGCCAAAAGCCTATGAAGTGGTCATGAGCACCGCATTCGAGCTGTTCCCGGATTCGGCCGCCGCTAAGGGCGACAGGAAGGCGCTGAAGGAAGATCAGCCCAGCCAGGAGCAGATCGCGTTCGCTTCGCTGATGCGCGGCGTGCACTGGTAGCGCTTCCATCCCGGGCATGCTCCGGAAACGCAAAAGGCAGCCGGAAGGCTGCCTTTTGTTGTTCTGCTGGACCGCGCTTGGCGCCGACGTCAGGCAAAAAGAAACCCGCCTACCTGAAGCCGTGAGGGGAGGGGAGCTACGGTCTTCGTTGCTGGTCGGCGGGTTGAACGGTGGTTTGAGACCACCAAAACGTATGTCTTCCGCACGATGCGGGAGCTTCTATCTCTACATTCCAAACGTGATCACGCGGCGGAGTGGTTCAAGCCTTCGCTGCGCCCGGCTTGCGACCGCGCTTGGCCGGAACCTTCGCTACTTTCGCCACTTTCTTTGCAGTCTTGCGCGGAGTTGCGGCCGGCTTGCCGCCCTGACGACGCAGTTCGGCAGTCAGCGCTTCGACCCGGCTGCTGAGATCGTTGAGATCTTCGCGGCTCGGCACGCCAAGTTTGACGAGTGCACGCTGGACGCGGTCTTCAAAGACTTTTTCCAGCTTGTCCCAAGTGTCGGTGGCCCGCTCGCGGGCCTGACCGACGCGGTTTTCGACCACATCGCGGACCACTTCGGCGCGACCGCCGGCGAACTTGCGCATGGTCTGCTCCAGACCCATGCCTTCCTTCACCAGACCTTCAAACAGTTTGGTGCCCTCAGCCTGCGCGCGCGAGAACGCGCCAACGCCGGCCAGCCAGACTTGCTGCGCGGATTCGCTCAACGACTTCGAAAGATGTTCGGCCTGCGCTTTCGCATCGGCAGTCTTGGCGGTGGTTTTCTTTACAGTGGCTTTCTTGAACGTGGCCATGATGCCCTCCCAGCGGTTGCGTGATCGATTGCAGCAGAATGGGCGAGTTGTCTAGAGTATTCACACGAGGAGCGGAAGCGGCAATCGGGGTACTCGAATCATGATGGTGTTTTAACCGGGAGCCTGTTACCCATTCATGTCGTCTCAGCCGCACTTGCGCTGTTTGAGCAGGTGTTCGGTCTCGTCCAATGCCCGACGCAGACGCGCGGTGGTGTCCGTGCTGCGCGGCGGGGCTTTGCCCATGCCGCTGAGTACCGTGCGGTGACGGTCTTCAAGGACATCGTCGCGCAGACGAATGCCATGGGCGGCCAGCACGGGGCGCAGCGTCTCGGCGCGATTGCGAAGATCCTGCAGGGTATTGCGATAACCCAGCTGGCACACGCGGCGACGATTCGAAAAGCTGAACGCGTTGGTGAAAAACATTTCGCCGTCGTTGGAGTTGGGCTCGAAGATCAGCTGGTCGATATCCGGATACTGTTGGGCGTATTTCGCAAGCCCCACCTGCATCCGCGATTGCAGCAGGGTGCGGAAGGTCTGCGACATGACCGCAGGCAGGCCGCCCTGCCAGATCCGGTGCGGATCGACATCGCCGCGGCGCCCGGCGTCGCTGTCTACCCGGGTCGAATCGAATGGCACCAGCGGATTGATACCGATCAGCAGATCGATACCGCGCTCCAGCAGCACCGAGGCGTGCATGGTGCGGCGCAGCGCACCGTCGACATAGTGACGCCCACGCACTTCGACCGGCGGGTAAAGACCGGGCAGCGCGGCGCTGGCCTGTACGGCCTTCGAGATCGGAACATCCATCCAGTCCTTGCCGCCGAAGCGCACAGCTTCGCCGCTGTCCAGGTCGACTGCGACCACATACAGCTCTCGGTCGAGCTCGCGGAAATCGTTGCTGCGTCCCCCGCGGCTGAAGATGTCGCGCAGGAATCGCTCGATTTCGCTGTTGTCGAACAGTCCTGCGGGCACCAGGCCGCCGAAGCGCAGGATAAGGTCCGATATTCGCGATTCGCGCGGGTTGAGCAGACTGGTCCACCATTCAAGGGTCAGTCTGGGCAGCGCTGAAGCGCGGCGCAGATATTCGAAGACCGCCGGGCGCAGGAAGGTTTCCGGCCGGAAACGTACGTCATCGCTCTCGCCGGTGATGAAAACCCGACACATTTCGGTGGTCGACATGCGGTTCACCAGCCCGGCGGCAAGGAACGCGCCGCTGCTGACCCCGACATAGCAATCCATGCGGGTCAGATCGATACCATCAAGCGCGTCGTCCAGGGCGCGCAGCGCGCCCAGTTCGTACATCGCACCGATCGGACCGCCGCCTGCAATGGCCAGGCCGATGCGTGCGGATGATGGGGCAGGGTTGTTCGACTTGCGTTTGCCTGATTTGGCTTTGGCAGGTCGGCTGGCGGCGTGAAGTGAGAGCATGCAGTGGACACTTGGGGAACGCACCGAGTGTAGCCGAAAGGTGTCAATCGGGCGTCCGCGCGAAAGACGACTTGCATGCCAAGCGTGAGCGCCGCAGTACAAGCCGTTGATTTTAAGCGAATGTTTTTGCTAGCAGATTCGCTTCTTCACGCATCATCTTGAGCGGGCTTGCCGCGGGCACGCACGACACCGATGATTCACGCCAATGAAAACCGTCACTCCCGATCCGACTCACGGCCGCGCGCGGCTCGATAAACGCGCATTGAGCCTGCTGCTGGCCCGCAGATTGGCCTGGCATCAGGCGGTACATGATCCCGAACGCGAACCGCGCAATGCGTCGCGCTGGCTGCCCGAGCTGCGCCGCTGGCAGGCCGCGCGGCTGGCCGCGAGCTTCGAGGGTTTCCTGCTCGACCCGAAGCGCAGGGCCGCTGCGGAATTTTTTCTGACCGATCTTTACGGCGACCGGGATTTCAGCCGTCGCGATTCCGATATCGCAAGGGTTGCGGGAAAAATGCAGCGGCTGCTCCCGCAGGCGCTGCTGGAAACACTGGCGGATGCGATTGAGCTGGGCGCCCTGAGTCATGCCTTCGACCTGCGCATGGCGACAGCCTTGGAGCACTTGGCGCCGAAGCGGAAAATCCTGGACGACGATTTGTATGCGCGCGCGTATCGTGAGGTGGGGCTGCCGCGACTGCGTGCGCATCAGGTCGATCTGATTGTGGTGTCCGGCTATGGATTGGGTCATGCGCTGCGCACGCGCGGCGTCTCGACCCTGCTCAGCGTGCTGCGCGGTCCTGCGCGCGCCGCCGGATTCGGCGAGCTGCAGTCGTTTCTCGAGCGCGGGTTCGGGGCTTACGCCAAGCTCGACGATGTAGCCGCATTCATCGCCGATATCGAGCGCACGGAGCGCGAAATCGCGCGACGGCTGTTCGCCGACCATCCTGAGCCTTTCGCGGCGTTGCCGGATGCGCGTCCGGGTCCACGGTTACGCCGCACACCCATCCGCAACCGATGAGGGACGACGGCGGATTCTTCGATATCGCCTTGGATGTTTCGAGATCCGATTCCGATCAGCTGAAGCGTTCGTCCAGCACGCGGCGGATTTCGCTCTCGATCGGGCCTTTGAAGGCCGAGACCATGAAGCCCAACTTGGCGGTCACATGCAGGGATTTCGGCGCCAGCGCAATTTTTCCGTCCACGCCCGCGCGATTGAAATTCAGGGTGTCGCCGTCCCATGCATAGTCGAAATCGAAGCGTTCGGAGAGTTTCTGCGCCACTTCCTCGAGGGCTTTGCGCGCCTTCGCATGCGGCAGCGAGTGCGGATGGCGGATATCGATGGACATGGGCATCTCCTTTGAGGCTGATCGGTATTGTGCGCACTGCCGGCCGCGGTTCCAAGGCCTGCGGCACTGACCCATGATAAATTGCCGCCGGATGGAAGGTCTGAAACTGCGGTTCCCCGAACACCACCACCCCGAAATGCCGCTCGGCGCGGGCGTTCACGCCATTGGCCGCATCGGCGACACCGTCGGTCTGGTGTCCGATCACGAAGCGCCTTCGATCCGTTTGTTCGTCGATCGCAGGGGCGTATGGATGACTGTCGCCGACGGCGCGCGGGGTATTCATGTCAACGGCCGCCCTGTGCAGCGCATGGCGATGCTGCGGCTGGGGGATGCGATCTATCTTGACGGCGTCGAAATGCTGCTGGTGTCTTCGCGCACCGTCGAAGCGCTGCCCGATGCGCTGCGCTATGTGCCGGGGGAATTCCGCGGCGACTGCCGTGTGGTCGTGCGCGGCGTCGGCGGTCGCCATCATGGCCGCAGCTTCACGCTGGAAGCGCCGCGTCTGGTCGGCCGCAGCGACGAGGCCGATATCCGTATCGACGACCCGGCCTTCGCCGAGCGCCATGCGCGGATCGAGATGATCGGCAATCAGGTGGTGCTGCGCGACCTGGGCAGCGGCGACGGTAGCATCGTCAATGGCGATGCCGTGCGCGATGCGCTGCTGTCGCCGGGCGACCAGATCGTGTTCGATGTGCACCACCGGTTCGTGATCGAAGCGCCGGCTAGCAGCACCGTGCTGCTCACCCGGGTCGCCCTCAATGACGATGATGCAGAAAGCCCTGAGCCCGTCCGTGGGCAAGGACGCCGACTGCCGTGGCTGCTGCTGGCCGCTGCGCTGCTGGGGACTGCGATCACCGCGTTGCTGCTGTTGGGCGGCAACTGAGCTAAACAGTTCGAATATCAGGGGCGTACTGGCTGATCAAGCCCTGATTATTCGCGAATTGGATCGTTCGGGCTGTGCAGCCATTCGGTCGTTGAAAACCACTGCGCTTTCCCGCACGACGGCGGCAGACTGAAGCGCGCTCTGCCGGCCAGTATCGGCAAATGCTGTATCTGCAGCGCCCGATCCTCCAAAACGATGCTGCGCTGCGGCATACTTCGAGGCCCATTGTTCACGGAACACCCCGATGTCGCGCGCCTTCAATTTCAGTGCCGGTCCCGCCACCCTGCCCGAGAGCGTCCTGCGCCAGGCCCAGGACGAGATGCTAGAGTGGCGCGACTCAGGTGCGTCCATCGTCGAGCACAGCCATCGTGGCCCAGAATTCATCCAGGTCGCCGTCGAGGCCGAGGCCGATCTGCGCACGCTGATGTCGATTCCCGACGACTACGCCGT
>JAYVSK010000182.1:0-6216 GCA_043775395.1 Lysobacter sp.
GCCACCTCCGGCGCCCAGCTGCTGGCCAACACCGCGATCGAAGTCCTGCGCAAACGTCTGCTGCCCATGGCCACGATCGTCACGCCCAACCTGCCGGAAGCGGAATTTCTGCTGGGCCGTCCGATTGCCGATCTCGATGCGATGCGCGCAGCCTGCGATGCCCTGCTGGATCTTGGCGCGGGCGCAGTGCTGGTGAAGGGAGGGCATCTCGCCGATGGCGATGAGGTTGTCGATCTGTTTGCGGCGCGGCGCGAGAGCGGCGGACGAATGCATCGCGAAATGCGCCATCCGCGCCTGGACGTCAACGCGCACGGCACCGGCTGCACGCTGGCCGCGGCGATCGCCGCACAGCTGGCGCTGGGCATGCCCTTGATCGACGCATGCAGCGCCGCGTCGGACTATGTGCACCGCGCGCTGACGCTCGGCACGCGCCCGGGGCGCAGCGACATTCTGGTGCTCGATCACTACGGCGCCGCGCAAGGGCTGTGAGCGTAGTCGACGCTGAGTTGCCCGCAGCGGGCGACGGATTGCCGCTTGTCGCCAGCGATGGGCATCGTTTCCGCCTGCTGTTACGCACGCCCGACGCCCCGCACAGCACGCTGCTGTGGCTGCCGGCGCTGGGAATCGCCGCACGTCACTACCTGCCTTTCGCCGAAGCGCTGGCGGCGCGCGGCACCGCCGTGTTCCTACACGAATGGCGCGGCCATGGATCCAGCAACCTGCGCGCCGGTCACGGCTCGGACTGGGGCTATCGCGACATGCTCGAAGTCGACCTGCCGGCCAGTACGCAACTGATTCACGCACAGTGTCCCTCATTGCCGAAGATCGTCGGCGGCCACAGCCTTGGCGGACAACTGGCCGCCTGCCTGCTCGCGCTGCGCCCGGACACGGCACAGCGGCTGTGGCTGGTCGCCAGCGGCGCACCGTTCTGGCGTATTTTCCCGCGGCCGCGCGCATGGCTGCTGCCGCTGGGCTATCGCTTTCTGCCATGGCTCGCCGACCGCATGGGCTCGTTGCCGGGTCGCAGCATCGGCTTTGGCGGCAGGGAGGCGCGCGGCGTGATGCGCGACTGGACCCGCACCGGCCTCAACGGTCGTTACGGCGGCCAACACATGGCCATCGATCTGGAAGCCGCGCTTGCCCACGTACAGGTCGAAGTCGATGCCGTGCGCCTGACCGACGACTGGCTGGTGCCGGCTGCGTCGCTGCAGTTCCTGCTGAAAAAAATGCAGCCATCGGCCGTTCGCGTCGAAACCCTTGATGCCAATCAGCTCGGCACGCGCGCGGATCATTTCGCATGGATGAAGCAACCGGATGCAGTCGCGGATGCGCTCATCGCAAAACTAAGCAGCACAGGTTCACACGCGTAGGCTGAGTTGAAAAGCGTAGGCTGGGCTGAAAAGCCCAGCATTCTCGTGATCATCCTCCTTCAAAAAAAGCTGGCTTTTCAGCCCAGCCTACTTCACACATCGGGATCATGCGCAGGTGCTTTTCAGCACACCCAAAATCATGGCATCGAAAAAAAATCAGTAGGCTGGGCTGAAAAGCCCAGCATCCTCATGATCATCATCATTCAAAAGAAGCTGGGCTTTTCAGCCCAGCCTACTTCACGCATCGGATCCATTGCGGGGGCTTTCAGGACGCGCTGTAACCGTCTGGATTCATCGACTGCCAGCGCCATGCATCGCGGCACATTGCATCCACGTCCAATACTGCGCGCCAGTCCAGTAAACGTTCCGCACGCGACGGGTCGGCATAGACCTCGGCGACATCGCCGGTGCGGCGGTCGACGATGCGATACGGAATGTCGCGTCCGCTGGCGGTCTCAAACGCACGCAGCAGCTGCAGCACGCTGATCCCACGCCCCACGCCCAGATTCAGCGGCAGGTGGCCGCGCACGCCGTCAAGCTTTTCCAGCGCATGCACATGCGCACGGGCTAGATCCATTACGTGAATGTAATCGCGAACGCCGGTGCCGTCGACCGTGGGCCAATCGCCGCCGTATATCTGCAGCCGCTCGCGCTTGGCTGCGGCGACCTGGCAAATGTAGGGCATCAGATTGTTCGGCACGCCGCTGGGCGCTTCGCCGATCAAACCGGACGGATGCGCCCCGACCGGATTGAAATAGCGCAGGCTGATCGCCTGCAGGCTTGCATCGGCCACGCAGACATCGCCGATCAACTGCTCCATCACCAGCTTGGTACGGCCGTAGGGATTGGTCGTCGACAGCGGCGCATCCTCATCGATCGGTACCGACTGCGGCTCGCCGTACACCGTCGCCGACGAGCTGAAAACCAGCCGGCCGACATCGGCCGCACGCATCGCCTTCAGCAGCGCGATCGTGCCGGAAATATTGTTGTCGAAATAATCCAGCGGCCGTTCGCAGGACTCGCCCACGGCTTTCAGCGCGGCGAAGTGGATGACGGCATCGAAGCGCTGTCCGGCGAACAGCGCCGCAAGCGCGCCAGCGTCGCGTACATCCATCCGATGCGCCTGTGGCGCACGCCCGGTCAGTCGCTCCATCCGCGCGAGCACTTCCGGCACGCTGTTGCTGAAGTTGTCGGCGATCACGGGCTGATGCCCGCGCGCAGCGAGCGCTACGCAGGTATGACTTCCGATGTAACCGGCACCGCCGCAGACCAGAACGCGCATGAGTCGTGATATCGATAAGAAGTGAGGTGGACTGCAGCATCGCAACCGATGCTGCGCAGGGACGGCAGGATACCGCGCCGCCATGGCCGCGCGACCATGCTTTCGGCGTCAACACCCCCACTGGGGGGTATTGGCGTCTTGAACGCCCGGCAGCGCATCGCAAACGGCCAGAGCATCTCGCACAGTGCCCTGCCCGCGTTGCCGGCGGTGTCATCGGCGGGGCTGGTAAACTTTCCTCCACACCATTAATGGAATTCCGCACGATGCAGGCCGCGCTCCCCGCCCAAGACGACATCCGTATCGCTATCCTCGGCCTGGGCTATGTCGGTTTGCCGCTGGCCGCCGCCTTTGGCAAACGCTACCCGGTGATCGGCTTCGACATCGATACCAAGCGCGTTGCCCAGCTTGGACAGGGCCACGACCATACGCTCGAGGTCTCCAAAGATGAGCTGCTCGCCTCGAACCAACTGCGCTTCAGTTGCGATCCCACGGATCTGGTCGGCTGCAACGTCTTCATCGTCACCGTGCCCACGCCCATCGACGAATACAAACGTCCCGATCTGCGTCCGCTGGAATCCGCAAGCCGCACCGTTGGCCGCGCGATCCGCGCCGGTGGCATCGCGATCTACGAATCCACCGTGTACCCGGGCGCCACCGAAGAAATCTGCGTGCCGATCGTCGAACGCGAATCGGGCCTGAGGTTCAATCAAGACTTCTACGCCGGCTACAGCCCCGAGCGCATCAATCCGGGCGACAAACAACATCGGCTGGAAACCATCATGAAAGTCACCTCCGGCTCCACGCCGGAGACTGCGGATGTGGTCGATGCGCTGTACGCCAGTATCATCCACGCCGGCACCCACAAAACCACCAGCATCCGCGTCGCCGAATCGGCCAAAGTCATCGAGAACATCCAGCGCGACGTGAATATCGCACTGATCAACGAACTGGCGCTGATCTTCCATCGTTTGGGCATCGACACCCATGAAGTGCTGGCCGCATCGGGCACCAAATGGAACTTCCTGCCGTTCAAGCCCGGCTTGGTCGGCGGCCACTGCATCGGCGTGGATCCGTATTACTTGACGCACAAAGCACAGCAGATCGGTTATCACCCCGATGTGATCCTCGCCGGCCGCCGGATCAACGACGGCATGGGTCAGCACGTCGCGCAGTGCACGATCAAAGCGATGGCACAGCGCGGACTGCCCACCGCCAACGCGAAAATCCTGGTACTGGGTCTGGCGTTCAAGGAAAACTGCCCCGACCTGCGCAACACCCGTGTGGTCGATATTATCGCGGAGCTCAGCAGCTATCACGCGCAGGTGGATGTGCACGACCCGTGGGTCGACGCCGCGCTGGCGCACGAGGAATACGGCATCACCATGACCAAACAACCGCAGGCGGGCGCCTACGACGCGGTGATCCTTGCGGTCTCGCATCGCGAATTCGCCGAACTCGGCGTCGAAGGCATTCGCCGTTTCGGCAAGCCGATCAGCGTGCTGTACGACGTGAAAGCGGTGCTGCCGCGCGATGCGGTCGACGGTCGACTGTAAATACTTCAAGGATCCGCCATGCGCGTTCTCGTCACCGGCGCCGCCGGGTTCATCGGCTCCACCCTCAGTCATCGCCTCCTCGCACGCGGCGACGAAGTGCTGGGCTACGACAATCTCAACGATTATTACGACCCGACGCTGAAGGATGCGCGCCTTGCGCTGCTCACGCCGAAGCCCGGGTTCTCGTTCGTCAAGGGCTCGCTGGAAGACCGCGCAACGCTTGAAGCCGCCTTCGACAGCTTCAAGCCAAACCGCGTGGTCAATTTGGCCGCGCAGGCCGGCGTGCGTTATTCGCTGGAAAACCCGCATGCATATATCGACAGCAATATCGTCGGCTTTCTCAACATTCTCGAAGCCTGCCGTCATTGCGGCATCGGGCATCTGGTCTACGCTTCGTCCAGTTCGGTCTACGGCTCAAACCGCAAACTGCCGTTCGCGGTCGAAGACAGCGTCGATCATCCGGTCAGCCTCTACGCCGCCACCAAGAAAACCAACGAGTTGATGGCGCACACCTACAGTCATCTGTTCAATCTGCCCACCACAGGCCTGCGCTTCTTCACCGTCTATGGCCCGTGGGGCCGCCCGGATATGGCGCTGTTTCTGTTCACACGCAAGATTCTGGCCGGCGAACCCATCGACGTCTTCAACCACGGCAAACACAGCCGCGACTTCACCTATGTCGACGACATCGTCGACGGCGTGATCCGCAGCCTCGACCGCGTGCCCGGGCCCGACCCGGATTACGATCCGCTCAACCCAAGTCCCGCAACATCCTCAGCGCCATACCGGGTGTACAACATCGGCAACAACCGCCCCGTCGAACTGCTGCGCTATATCGAGGTATTGGAAGAGTGCCTGGGCCGCAAGGCCGAAAAGAATCTGCTGCCGCTGCAGCCGGGCGATGTGCCGGATACGTATGCGGATGTGAGCGCGCTGCAGCGCGACACCGGTTATGCGCCGATGACAGGTGTGGACGTGGGTGTCCAGAAATTCGTGGCGTGGTATCGCACGTTCTATCGGGTTTGATCCGTTGCGGACGATGCACCACGTATTGACTCGAATGCACTTCACGATTCTGCACACATGGCCCGATCTTCGATCTGAAAGGATCACCTCTTCGAAGGTTGACTGATCGATGTTTCCCAGGAGACCGGACCGATGTTTGATGCATTCAGCAGGCTGTGCCGCAGTCCGCTCTGCACGACGAGTGTGATTGTCGCTCTCACTCTGCTTGCTGGCAGAAAGCGGCCATCCGCCTCCACTCCCGAGCTGTCGTCACCGCCTCTGTACTCTAGAATTTTCCTGCAGATCGATCAAGCGGAGACCAAAACCGATCCGATCGAACGCTGCCTGAGTTACCCGTCGCC
Organism: Lysobacter sp.; assembly: GCA_043775395.1. GTDB lineage: Bacteria > Pseudomonadota > Gammaproteobacteria > Xanthomonadales > Xanthomonadaceae > Lysobacter_I. Next base: position 5,573 of record JAYVSK010000182.1, read on the forward strand.
GCCCCATTTGCAGTGGCCGGAGCCATTGATCCGCGTACGGTCCGCAGAGCGGTATACCCCGGTCATGCAGCGCGTAGCAAGCCCCGCATAGGGTCGTGATGGTGGTGCTAGGCTTATCAGCCCAGCCTACCTTAACTACATATCTACACAATCTGGTTCGATTCAAAGGTGCGTTACGCAAGATGGCCGCCTTGTTCACGATACGGGCGTCGTCATTGCTATCGAATTGAAACATCAGGCTGGCACGATGATGTTTTGGTCGCGCTTCGGTGCATGATGTTGAAGTATTTGTGTGTTTGCCTCTTCCTGCTGCTGACCGTGGCAGGATGCGTTTCAATACCAGTACCGCAGCGCGTAGGCTGGGCTGACAAGCCTAGCCTACGCGCTGCGGTACTGGTGCTGGGCTTGTCAGCCCAGCCTACTTTACTTACATAACTAAACAATCTTGCTCGATTCAAAGATGTGTTGCGTAAGATAGCTGTCTCTTCGCGATATCGGCGTCATCATCGCTATCGAGTTGAAACATGACACTGACATGATGACGTTCTGACCTTGCCCCCAAGAAACGTCCCCCTTAGCCGTGTGATTCAATCCAGGCAAGGAGAACGACATGACGAAGACAACCCGGGCGCGTTACACGCTCG
>JAYVSK010000183.1:0-5493 GCA_043775395.1 Lysobacter sp.
ACCAACGGCGAGGATGTGGATGCCGGGGGCGTCGACACCATCGTCGTTGCTGACCAGGATGCGCATGGGTTCGAAGAGTCGCCTTGTCGTTGAGGAAGCCGTCAGCGCCATGATACCGGAACCGTCCTGCCGATCCGCGATGGCACGTCGCGTCGCTGGGCTTCAGCCGCAGATGCCGGGTATCGATCCCGCACTCGACTGGCATTGATTGGCCGCGTCAGTCTTTCACGCCGTTCCCCACTCTGCAGATGGCGCAATGGACCATCGGTGCGTATGCAGCAGACTGCGTGCCGTATCGATAGACTGCAGTGCGATGAGCGCCCGCGACGACATACCAAAAAAAAAGCCACCCGATAAAAGCCAGTTGGAGGAGAGCCCAGCGGACATGGACGATGCCGCGCTGTTCCGTTCGTCCATCGGCCCGGTACGCGAACTGCCGGCGTTGCCGATCGGGCCTAAGAAGCCGCGACCGAAGCCGTTGGCGCGCATGCGCGATCGCGATGAAGCCGATGCGCGCAGCGAATTCCAGCGCGCCATGGACGCATCGCCGCTGCTGGGTGGAGACGTGTCCAGCTATCGCCGCGAACACGTGCCCAAAGGCGTGCTGCAGCGGCTGGCGCGCGGCGAATATGCGGCGCAGGACGAACTGGACCTGCACCATCTCAGCGCGGCCACTGCCGAAGCGATGTTGCGCCGATTCATCAAGGAAGCCTTCGAGTCGGGAATGGGCTGCGTGCGCGTGATCCACGGCAAAGGCCTGAATTCACCGGACGGCGTACCGACCATCAAAAACCTGGCCGACCGCGTGCTGCGTCACCGCAGCGACGTGCTGGCCTTCCACTCCGCACCGCCCGCACAGGGCGGCACCGGTGCGGTGCTGGTGCTGCTGGGCCGACGCTGAGCAGCCGCAAGCGCAACGCAACGCAACGCAGCATTACTGATCGACGTGACGTTTCGCGGGTTTATGGACCCAGCGCACGGTCACGTTACGTCGCCGGGCCATGGTTTCGATATAGGCGACATAGGCGGCGTTGTCCTCGATTCTTGGCGCATACATCGTGCCGGACAGCGCCGGCGTGGCGGCGGGCGGAGCGACCGCACTGGATCCCTCCATGGTCTTACAGCCCGACAGCGACAGACCGGCGACAAGTATGACAAGCGCGCACATCTTGGTGTTCATCAGAAACCTCCGAAGACGACAAGAAAGCATGATTCGCCCGGAACGATCGCAGGCGTGCCTGTGGCTTATACGCCGGTAATGACCAGACTGCCTTGCCGCACTTGCTTTTCCGACCAGCGGTGGGCGGCACGTTGCCCCGCTCAATTCCGGAACGTTTCGGCGCCTACAGCGCCCAGCTCGGCCAGCACTGTGGTGGCATAACATCCAGCCGGCAGTCCAAAACGCAGCTGCAGACTCCGCGGCTCGATCCAATCGAAGCCCAGCGTTTGCGGAAGCAGCCGCAGTGCGCGCCGCTCCTGTTCCAGCCCTGCACGCTCCAGACCTGCACGCAGTTCGGATAGACTGCTGTGTTCGAGTACCGCCCACTCCAATGCACGCGCCTCAGCGTCTGTGCGCAGTTCGCCACGGCCCCACAGCGGGCCGCTGGGGTGGATGTCGAAGCGCGCCAGCCGCTCGGCCAGCACGTCGTTCCAGGCCTCCGGGCCGAACACGCTGCGGCTGCCGTCGAGCATCCACACTTCGCCTTCCAGCCCATGATCCCAGCAGGCGTCGCGCACCCGTGCGCCAAGCACGCGATTGAACAGTTCCGAACGCGCCGCCGACAGCAGATAGCCGCGCTCCTCGCGCGCCACCCGACGGCCGGCGAACATCGAAATCGCCTTGGAAACATTGTCGCCGCCGCGACCGAAGCGCTGCTCGCCGAAATAATTGGGCACGCCGCGCGCGGCAATGGCGCGCAGCCGGGTTTCGATCGCGCCCGGGTCGCCTTCGACATCGCGCAACGTCAGCACGAAGCGATTGCCGGCAAGCGCGCCGCGCGGCAGCTTGCGCGCGTGCCACTGCGCGTCGACGACGCGAAGATCGTCGGACTGCAGCGATTCAAGATCGGGAGCGATTTTTTTCGGAATCCAGACGCTGAAGCGCTGCCGGGTCAACGCATGACGGTCTTTGAGGCCGGCATAACCGATCGCGGATTCGGCGACGCCTGCCCACGCGGCGATGCGCTTGGCCGCGAACGCGGTGTTCATGCCGCGCTTCTCGACGCTGATCAGCAGATGCTCGCCTGCGCCGCTGGCCTCGAAAGCGTCGATTTCCTCGACGATGAAATCATCCGGCACGCTGCGGAACCGCGCGGTCAGCACCGCGTCGCCGTACGCCCGGTGTTGCACAGCGTCGCCAGCCTCCAAGCTCACGCCCGGACCAGCAGACACACCGCCTGCGCTGCGATGCCTTCGCTGCGCCCGGTGAATCCCAGTGCCTCGGTGGTGGTGGCCTTGACGCTGACCGCATCGGGTTCGATGCCCAGATCCAGCGCGATCGTCCGCCGCATCGCCTCGGCATGCGGCCCAACCTTGGGCCGTTCGCAGATGACGGTGATATCGACGTTGCTGGCCATCCAGCCGATGCTGCGGATCAGATGGTCGCATTGACGCACGAACGCACGGCTGTCGGCAGCTTTCCACTGCGGATCGGATGGCGGAAAGTGCTTGCCGATATCGCCCAGCGCCAACGCGCCCAGCAGCGCATCGCACAGTGCATGCATCACCACGTCGCCGTCGCTATGGGCAACGATGCCGTGCGTGTGCGGCACGCGCACGCCGCCCAGCATCACGTGATCGCCATCGCCAAACGCATGCACGTCGAAACCCTGGCCGATGCGGACGCCAACGTTCACGGGACGATCAGCGCCAGCAGAATGCGCTGCATGTCCAGATGCTTCATCAAACCCGCACCGCTGGCGACTACCTGCGGGTTCTGCAGCATATCCGACGCGGCGGATGTGCCCAACGTCTGGAAACTCTTCGCGATGGCGTCGGTACCCGACTGTTTCATCGCCGTGCGCAGCGGCCCGGCGCACTGTTGCGCCAGCAGCTGCTCGAAGACTTTGGCCGCGTCGCGGTCGATCGCGGTGCGCTGAGCAGCATCGATCTTCGTCATCGCCGAGATATCCGGATGCTGCGCGATCACCGCGAACACCCACTTCACCAGCACGCGCTTGTCGCTTGCCGATGTCGACTGGACCAGGCATTGAGTCAATGCGTCCTGCGCGGAGACCGGCCGCACCGGCTTCGGTGCAGTTTGCGGCGTCTGCACGGCGGCCGGAGTCTGCGATTGCGCGGCCAGCGCAGGGCCGGACAGCGCACAACAAACGGCCGTCAACGCCAATACATTCGAAATCAAATCTTTCATGGCAACTCCCGTGGTCGCCACGGCATCACCGATGTCGTGGCGAAAATTAAAGTGTGGCCGCTGCGACATCAACGATGGCGTAGCGAAAGTACGTATTCGAACCGGGCCAGATCCGCCGGCGTGGTAATTTTGAAATTGTCTTCGCTGCCCTCGATCAACAGCGGGCGCAGCCCCTGCCGCTCCATCGCCATCGATTCGTCGGTGATCGCTACGCCAGCCGCAAGCGCGGCGTCCAGTGCGCGGCTGAGCTGCATGCGCCGGAACAGCTGTGGCGTGAATGCGCGCCACAGATGCTCGCGGGACTCGGTGCGGTCGATGCCGCCCTCGTCGCCCGCACGTTTCAAGGTGTCGCGCACCGGCGCGGCGAGGATCGCACCGACCGGGTCGCTGGTACCCAGATCGATCAGACGGTCGAGGTCGGCATGCGCCAGATTCGGCCGCGCAGCGTCGTGCACCAGCACGAATTCATCGGCGCGCACGAAATCCGGCAGCGCACTCAGACCGGCCAGCACCGAATCGGCGCGCGCGGCGCCGCCGATGCAGGTCATCACCGGTTTACCGTGCCGCGCTTGCCGCCCCTTCCAATGAGGGTCGTCTGCGGCCAACACCACCATCACGCCGTTGACGGACGCATGCGAGAGCAGGACATCCAGGGTGTGATCGATCAGCGGTCGGCCGGCCACTTCAAGATATTGCTTCGGGCATTCGCCTCCGAAACGGGTGCCGCGCCCCGCTGCCGGGACCACCGCCCATAACCTGCCCCGGATTTGATCGGGAGTCATGGCGTCTGGTCCTGATCGGCCGTCGTATCCACCGACGGATCGACCGGCGCCGACGGTTCGACCACGCGATAAAACGTTTCGCCGGGCTTGATCATGCCCAGCTCGCTGCGCGCGCGCTCCTCGGCGGCGGATTCGCCGGATTTCAGGTTCTCCACTTCCGCCGCAAGCTGCTCATTGCGCTGCTGCAGTCCGTGATTCTCCACGCCCTGGCGGTCGACTTTTCCCTGCAGCGAAGCGGTGGCGGTAGCGCCGCCCTCACCGAACCACAGGCGATACTGCAGCCACGCCAGCAGCGCGACCAGGATCAGCGCCAGCATCCGCAGCGTGCGCATCCCGTCGCTCATGCGTGCGCTGTCAACGATGCTTCAACGACACGAACGCCGCACGGCCGGCGTATTTTGCCGCAGCACCGAGCTGCTGTTCGATCCGCAGCAGCTGGTTGTACTTGGCGACGCGGTCGCTGCGGCACAGCGAGCCGGTCTTGATCTGGGTCGCGGTGGTCGCGACCGAAATGTCGGCGATGGTGGTGTCTTCGGTTTCGCCCGAACGATGCGACACGATCGAAGCGTAGCCGGCGCTATGCGCCATCGCGATGGCTTCCAGCGTTTCGGTGAGCGTGCCGATCTGGTTGACCTTGATCAGGATCGCGTTGGCGATGCTTTTGTCGATGCCTTCCTGAAAAATCTTCGGATTGGTGACGAATAGATCATCGCCGACCAACTGGATCCTGCTGGTCAGGCGATCGGTCAACAGCTTCCAGCCGGCCCAATCGTTTTCGGCCATGCCGTCTTCGATGGTGATGATCGGATACTGACGGCACCAGTCGGCGAGAAAATCGACGAACTGTTCGCGGGTCAGGCGTTTGCCTTCGCCGGTGAGGTTGTATTTGCCGTTGTCGAAAAATTCGCTGGAGGCGACATCGAGCCCGAGCTGCACGTCTTCGCCGGCTTTGTAGCCGGCCTTGCCGATCGCTTCCAGAATAGTGTCCAACGCTTCGGAGTTGCTGCGCAGGTCCGGCGCGAAGCCGCCTTCATCGCCGACCGAGGTGCTCAGACCGCGACCTTTGAGCACCGACTTCAGCGCGTGAAAAATTTCGGTACCGCAGCGCAGCGCCTCGGCGAACGAATCGAAACCGACCGGCAGCACCATGAATTCCTGCAGGTCGACGTTGTTGTCGGCATGCGCGCCGCCGTTGATGATGTTCATCATGGGCACCGGCAAGGTCACGTCGCGACCGTTGGCGAGGTATTGCCACAGCGCCTGCTTGCGCGACGCGGCGACCGCGTGCGCTGCGGCCATCGACACGCTCAGCAGCGCGTTCGCGCCAAGCCGGCCCTTGTT